>CALAGJ010000169.1 GCA_937892395.1 uncultured Parafilimonas sp. | reverse complement strand
GTGCTCTTCCGATCTAGTATAGGAAAAACTGCTACTACACATTTTAGCCATCGCTATCCGGTGGCCACATATTTAGTGGCAATAGCCGTTACAAACTATTCCACATTTTCAAAAACAGTAAAGTTGAATAGTGGTAATCTTTCCTTAATTAATTATGTATATCCGGAAAATCAAACTACATTTGAAAATGATAACATTTACATTGAGAATGCCATGAAATTATATGATTCTGTTTGGGTAGCTTATCCATTTAGAAAGGAAAAATATGGTATAACTCAATTTGGTTGGGGTGGGGGAATGGAGCACCAGACCAATTCTTTTGTTGTATCATCAAGTGAAGGATTAAATGCACATGAATTGGCACACCAATGGTTTGGCGATAAAATCACAACTGGAAGCTGGGCAGATATATGGCTAAACGAAGGGTTTGCTACTTATAACGCTGATTATTTATACAATGAAAAATATCATCCCGAAACTGTCATACCAAATGCAGTAGGCGATAGACAATATATTACTATTGTACCCAATGGCTCTGTCTATGTGGATGATACTTCAAGTGTGGGCCGAATATTTGATGGCAGATTAAGCTATGCCAAAGGGGCATTTGCGCTCCGTACTTTGAGATATACGATAGGAGATAGAAACTTTTTCCTCGGTATTAGAAAATATATTAGAGATAAAAACTTAATCTATGGATTTGCACGTACAGCAGACCTGCAAAGAAATTTAGAAGCAGTAAGCGGATTAAATTTGGATTACTTTTTTGACCAATGGATTTATGGACAAGGCTATCCTAAATTTAACATTACTTGGAAGCAAACGGGTGCCGGTGCAGCTACTGTTACTGTGAATCAAACCACTTCCCACAATTCAGTTTCTTTTTATAAAGTAAAACTTCCTATCTTATTTTCAAATGGCTCTGAGCAAAAAATAATTGATCTTGATGTGCAAAGCAATGGACAGTCCTTTACGGTTAGCCCTGGCTTTGCCGCTACAGCATTAACAATCGATCCTGATGCTTATGTGCTGAGCAAGGGAAACACGGTTACAAGAATTTCATCTCCTCAGCAGATTGCATTTGCGGTAACACCAAATCCATTTAATGAATTTGTAAACCTTGAAATAAATGGCAAAGTTGGTGAACAATTTCTCGTGAAAATTATTGACATAAATGGTAGGGTTTGGTTACAGCAAACCATTACAGCAGTAGGAGGCAACCAGGTTGTAAAATTGAATATGCCGAGTGCATTGCCATCTGGAATGTATCAGTGCAGGATCAATAATGATATGGCAGTTTCTACTCAAAATATTTATAAACAGTAAGTTTAAAAATATCATAAGGGAAGTAAGCAGTCCAATTGGGCTGCTTATTTTTTTGCAACTATCTTTTTATAGAGTTTGTATTGGGGTGTGGGAGGGGATGTATAATATGTCAAAAGTTGATGAAATATTTAGGTCACATAGATTTTAAATACGCAAATGGATACTTAGGATAAAAAACGATGGCAATAAAATATTATCGCAGAAAAATTTACACCCTTTCTTTTTGTGATGCTGACACCATTCGGCTGTTTGAAAAATTTAAAAAAACCTTGAAACTGGATATTTCAATAATCCCCCTATTTCCCATATATGCTCCCTATTTAAAAAATCTACATCCCTCCAAAAATAATATATATCATACTAAACCCATCAATTTGCTAATCGAACAATAAGATTGCTTCATGTTGCCTCCCCAGCAAGTAAGGAGATGCTTTTTCTCTTCAAAGAATACCTTTCGGGAAAAAGAGTATTTCTATTTTCCCTTCGGGAATGTTTCTTGCACCATCCACCATTACATTGCCTCTACATTATTTCCCCCAACACATTACAGCATTCCTTTCCTCCACCAAATGTTAGGTTTTTTTAAAAGAGCAAGCTATACATACAGTAGGGGGTAGTTGTAAAAATGCCTATTCGAGTATTTTGAAAAATGGGAATTACACTTTTATGGATGAAACTCCCTTATTGATTCAGGGTATAATCCTTTGCAAAAAGCAAGAGACTTTTTTAATGTAGAATTTCAGGATACAATTTCATAAGCTTTGTACTTAAAAAAAGAAGGCTTGCTTTAGTCAAAAAGCCAAACTTTGATGATAATGTATTTTGTAATTATATCATGACGGTGTTGATACCACAAGTTTCTTTAAAGGAAAAATAAGCCAACAAAGTATAGCAACATAAACAGTATTCAGCAACAAAACAACATACCATTCCCTCCAACCTAAAAAAACGTAAACCTTTATCCATTCATAGGTATGCCTGCATAGCAGTCATCAAAATGGATTGATCCGCAGAACATTACATGTATAGTTTTGTTTTGCTATTAGATTTTATTTTCTTTGCTTAGTTAGCCGAACTTTTTATTCATATCTCTGGTTATACTTAGTTAATTGTAAATATGCATTCAAAAGTAGCAGTATTCAGGCGTGAGCATTTTAATGCCGCACATAGACTTTTTAATCCTCTATGGAATGAGGAGGAAAACTTCAATGTATTTGGTAAGTGCAGCCTGCCAAACTATCATGGTCACAACTATATATTAGATGTAAAAGTAACGGGCCATCCAAACCCCGATACAGGTTATGTAATTGATATGAAACTGCTTGGTAACATTATTAAGGAAGAAGTGCACAGCAGATTTGATCATAAGAATCTTAATCTGGATACTGAGGAGTTTAAACAGTTGAATCCTACTGCAGAGCATATATCTATTATTATCTATAATTTATTGCGCAGCCGTATAGATGCTTCCTTAGGCTTGCAAGTAAGGCTTTACGAAACAGAAAGAAATTTTGTAGAATATCCC
This sequence comes from uncultured Parafilimonas sp., assembly GCA_937892395.1. GTDB lineage: Bacteria > Bacteroidota > Bacteroidia > Chitinophagales > Chitinophagaceae > CALAGJ01. The sequence goes on along the minus strand of CALAGJ010000169.1, from coordinate 29,667 downwards.
ACAACAGAAATATAAAACATGTCATATAAAAAAACAGATCATTACGATACAGACACTACATTAAATTTACAAAACCTTTACCAAAATATACTCAAAGAATTAGGCGAAGATGCAAATAGAGAGGGCTTGCAAAAAACACCTGAGCGTGTAGCCAAGGCAATGCAATTTCTTACACAAGGGTATCAACAGGATGCAGTCTCCATTTTAAATAGTGCAAAATTTAATGAAGTAGTAAGTGAGATGGTTATTGTAAAAGATATTGAGTTGTATAGTCTCTGTGAGCATCATCTGCTACCCTTTATTGGCAAAGCACATATTGCATATATTCCAAATGGTTGGATAACAGGACTCAGCAAATTGGCCCGTGTAGTAGATGTGTATAGCAGGAGGCTACAAGTGCAGGAAAGATTAACTGTACAAATAATGGAAGCCATCAAAGAGAGCTTGAATCCAGTTGGGGTGGCTGTTGTAATAGAAGCAAAACACCTGTGTATGATGATGCGTGGCGTACAAAAACAAAATTCTGTAACCACCACATCTGCTTTTTTTGGAGAGTTTGAAAAGGATCAAACAAGAAGTGAATTTCTCAAATTAATCACAGGCAAACTTTCATAGTACTGGCCTCTTATATTTGAAGCATTTTATTGAACTATCAAAATATTAATACATGCATGCATTTGTATTTCCAGGACAGGGAAGCCAGTTTAGTGGAATGGGTAAAGTTTTATACGACACCAATGAAAATGCTAAAACACTTTTTGAGCAAGCAAATGAAATCTTAGGTTTTCGTATCAGCGATATAATGTTTGAAGGTACGGATGATGCGCTCAGACAAACCAATGTAACTCAACCTGCTGTTTTTATTCATTCCGTTATTGCTTTTATGTGTGGTGAAAATTTTGTTCCTAATATGGTGGCCGGTCATTCACTTGGAGAGTTTTCAGCATTAGTGGCAAATGGCTGTTTATCTTTTGAAGCGGCACTAAAGTTAGTCAGCATCAGAGCTGCTGCTATGCAAAAAGCCTGTGAGCAAAATCCTTCTACTATGGCGGCAATACTAGCTTTATCAGATGAGAAAGTAGAAGAACTATGTGCTGCTACGCAGAATGAAACAGGCGAAGTAGTAGTAGCTGCCAACTATAATTGTCCGGGCCAACTTGTTATTAGTGGGAGTTTAAAAGGAGTAGAAGCTGCCTGCGAAAAAATGAAAGCAAACGGTGCAAAAAGGGCATTGTTACTCCCTGTGAGTGGAGCATTCCATTCGCCACTCATGGCTCCAGCAAAAGATGAACTGGCAGCAGCAATACTGGCTACGACATTTACCACACCTACATGCCCTGTTTATCAAAATGTAGTGGCAACTGCTGTTTCAGATCCTACCTTAATTAAAGAAAACTTGATAGCACAGCTTACAGGTGCAGTTAGATGGACACAAACTGTACAAGCCATGCAAAAAGATGGAGCTACAGAATTTACTGAATGTGGCCCGGGAAAAGTATTGCAAGGTCTTGTTGGAAAAATATATAAAGAAGCCATTGTTAGTGGGGTGAGTTGATTCATGTCTTTTTATATCAGCATTGCAAGCTGCCCAAATGATAATTAAGAATAATTATTATTTTTATTAGACTACAGCAATGACCTATCTATTGATTGACAAAGAGTAGTATATCTAGCAGCAAACCTCCTAATAAACCAATCAAACCAAAAAGTAAAAAAAGAAGTCGCTGTTTTGATAGAATGAGTTGATACAAGTTTTGTTCCACCACAGATGTAGCTTGTTGTACCATATCATTGGTGATTAAACTTGCAGGGTTAAACGATGCCTCGGCGCCACGTAAATAAGATTGAATACTTGCAGGAAAAATAATTGCAAGTTCCTTCATAAATAATTCCTTTAACTGATTAATCGTACGATCACCAATAAACATACTGATCATGGGCATAGATTCGCTCAGTTTATTCCTTAAAAAATCATCTACATGCTGTTCAATCAGTGGCATTATTTTTTCAAAGTTTTCCGGTTGTATCAATTTTTCTTCTATGCTTTGAAATGATGGAAGTAAATCGGGAATAGTGCTTTTGAAGGATTGGGCAAGTTTTGGCAAAGCTCCAGGTATAATACCCTGAATTTTCAAACCAAAAAAATCAATAGGTTGTTTTGGTTTTGTTAGTATCGCAATCAAGAGCAATATCATTCCGCAGGAAAAAAAAATGAAATATATGGGAATGAGGAAATAAATGTTTTGCATAATTTGCTTGATAAAAAAACCTTGCAGTTTATACTACAAGGCTTTCATTTTGAGGGAGAATGAGGGGACTCGAACCCCCGGCCTTCAGAGCCACAATCTGACGCTCTAACCATGCTGAGCTACAATCTCCGTGTAAGTGGCGCAAATGTATAGGAATCTCTTTAAAAAGAAAAGTAACAGCGGCCCTCAATTTTATTCCAACTACTCTTTAGTACAATCTCATAATTGCCCTGCTAAGGCTATTATATCCTCAAAAAATCCGGGATAGGATTTATTCACAGCATCCGCATCCTCAATAATAACGGCTGATTCTGCACATATTCCAGCTATTGCACAAGCCATAGCAATGCGGTGATCATGCCTACTACTCACTATTGCACCTTTAATATTTTTTGTGCCTTGTATCAGCATATCATCACCTTCAAATTGAATGACAATATTCATTTTTCCTAATTCATCCTGTAAGGTAAGTGCACGATTACTTTCTTTATGTGTAAGTCTGTGCACACCTGCTATGCGGCTAGTGCCCTCACAGCATGCAGCTAAAACTGCCAAGGGAGGAAATAAATCAGGACAGTCTGTTGCATCAAAATGAAATGCTTTAAGTCCATCCTTACTTTGATGTATGCCGATACTATTTTCATGATGTTGAATTTGAGCCCCACAATTGGTCAGTGCTTCCATAATTTTTTTATCCGCCTGAGTGGAATGCATGGATAAACCGCTTACTGATACCTGCCCGGCCACAGCTCCGGCCACTAATAAAAAAGCAGCACCACTCCAGTCTCCTTCAATGGTGTAGGAGATTGGTTTATTTGATATATCTTGATTACTAAATACAAATTCTTCATACTTGTGATGGACGGGTACAGATAAACCAAATTGCTTCATAACATCAAGCGTGAGATCTATATATGGTTTGCTATTTAGGTTGTTTACTTTGATGCATGCATGCATGGGTTCCAAAGCTGCATAAGCCATCAATAAACCTGTAAGGTATTGAGAACTTAATGAGCCATCAATAGTGATATCTTTTGCTTGCATAGGTCCTTGTACAGCAATGGGCAAATACCCTTTCTGAGATTCAATTTGCACACCAAGTTGTGGTAGTACTTCATCAAAAAAATGCATGGGCCTTTTTAATAAACTACCCTTCCCTTCAATAGTAACCCAATAAGGATATAAACTTAGAATTGGGGTAAACATTCTTATACCCAATCCACTTTCTCCACAGTGTACAGTAAATGCATGCCGCTTAGTAAGAAAACCACGGCTGTCAATCGTTATGGAGCCATTAATATTATTTACTATTTGTGCGCCACAACTTTTCAAAATGGATAAAGCTGCCTTATCATCATTACTCTGTCCCACATTAAAGATATGACTAATTCCTCTCTTCACTAAGGCTGCTGCACAGGCCCTTTGCATGGAACTTTTAGATGCAGGTGCTTGTATAGTTCCATATATTGTAGAAGGGTGAATGGTGATAATCATTTTCTCTTTTGTATTTCAACAATTAATTTTTTTATATCACCTACAGGTATACTGTGTATTGCTCCTTTACCTATTGCTTCCAATAAAATATATTGAAGCGTATTTCCCTTTCTTTTCTTATCTGCTAACATCAGGGTACATACTTTTTGAGCATCAAATTGTAATTGGATGGGCAGGCCATATTGTACAAGCAATTGATCTAAACGCTCAGTGCTGTTTGTTCCATAAATTTTATCAGAAATTGAAGCAGCATAATGCATACCAATACTAATGGCTTCACCATGTGATAAGTGATATAAATTTTCTACAGCATGCCCCAGGGTATGTCCAAAATTGAGTAGTTTTCTGTTCCCTTTTTCAAACTCATCTTCTTGCACAAATTTTGTTTTGAGCAGTACATTTTTTTTGATTATAGATGCAATTAGTTGCTCATCATGCATGTAATCATTTAGGTTTTTTTTCTCTATTGAAGCAAACATGTTTTTATCATCAATAGCTGCATGTTTTATCATTTCTGCAAATCCGTTTCGCCATTCTTTTTCTGGAAGTGTATTCAATAATTCAGTTGCATAAAATAAGAATAAAGGCTGTTTGATAGTGCCAACCATATTTTTATAGATCCCAATATCCACACCATTTTTGCCACCTATTGCAGCATCTGTCATGGCTAATAAAGAGGAGGGAATGAGACCTACATCAATACCTCTCATATATATTGCAGCTGCATATCCTGTCATATCTGTTACAACTCCTCCACCAAGTCCAATCAAGAGCGAGCTTCTGTCTGCACCAAGCTTTATCAGTCTTTGGATGATATTATTAATTGTTTCGGGTTGCTTATATTTTTCCCCGGCACCAATAATGATTGTTGGATATTTTTCGATGGTGTGCTTGTATTGCTTCGCAATGTTTTTATCGGTAAGGACAACAGTATGTCTCCCTTTGGTAAGCTTTTCAATATGATGAAGCCTTCCTCCAAAATGGTAGGTAACGAGTGAATGTGTAAACTGATATTGTATGTTCATTTATGCGGGTAAAGGTAATAGGCATCAGATGAAACTCCTTTTTTATGACCCCTTATTTTGATTTGACTTTGTTGTGAACATTTCAAAAAGGATATGGGTATCTGTTTGAATATAGTTTTTTCTGGTGAAGAAAATATTAGCCTTTTTAAAGTCCCAAGAATTGTTGGTAAAGGCTTCCGTAGAACATTTAGAATCCAAAATCATCAAATACTTTGGTACATGATCAGCTTCTATAAATCAATAGTACAAGCTGGTAAAACCTGTTGTGTTTTGAGTATTATTTTATTCATCATGGTGAAATGAAGTACATTCTTGGGTTCTAATCATCCAGCCACAAAGAATTTGGACGCTAATAGGAAATTATTTTTTCCACAGAAATTTCAAGGTTATTAACATTTTGCAATCCTTGATTAACAGATTTTTTAAATTACAAGGGCTTTTTCCACAAATTTTAAGTTTTTCTGCTCCATTTTGATAGGGTCAAATGTTGCTGTAGAAAAACTTTTTTTTGGTAATGTGAGAGAATAAATTGGATTTTTGTGGTAGAAAAGGGAAATTTGTACAGAATGAAGAAGTTTCGTGGTGAATATGAAGTAAAAGTGGACGGCAAGAACCGAATACAACTTCCTGTTGCATTGCGTAAACAATATGAAGATTTGGGGGATGTAAAATTCATTCTGGCAAGAGGTAGAAAAAACTCATTAATATTTTGCCCCGAACCTGTTTGGGAAGAGGTTGAAAATAAAGTATCTGTTCTTGATGCTGATGATTCCATGATTGAAGAATATAGTCTGTTGACAGTTGGTGGTTCAGATTTCGCAAACATAGACTCAAACGGAAGATTGCTATTACCACCTACTTTAAAAAGACATGCTAAAATAAAAGAGGATGTAATTATAGCAGCTCTTGGGGATAAGTTTATTATAAGGGATGCTGTTTTATACAATGAGTTCTTTGATAATATGACATTGGATAGGGAAAGGGAACTAACAACCTATGCAAGTATGGTACGCCAGAAAGCAAGGGAAATAGAATCTGCTCAAAAGGGATAGTATGCCGCAAGTATATCACACACCGGTGCTACTACAGGAAACCATTGATATGCTCCACATCAACCCAAATGGTGTTTATGTGGATGCAACTTTTGGTGGCGGTGGGCATAGTAGGGCTATTCTGGAAAAATTAAGTGAAAACGGGAGGCTTATCGCTTTTGATCAGGATGCTGATGCTAAGCACAATATTCCGGATGATAAACGGTTTTTATTTATACACCAAAATTTCAGATACATGCACCGCTATCTGCGTTTGCATGGCATACAAGAAGTGGATGGAGTATTAGCAGATTTGGGTGTTAGCAGCCACCAGTTTGATGAAGGCAGCAGAGGATTTTCAATTCGCTTCGAAGGGCCATTTGACATGAGAATGGATCAACGTAATGAGAAGACTGCAGCACTTGTTATCAAAACATTTTCAGAATCAAAACTGCACAAGCTCTTTGAACAATATGGTGAAGTATCCAATGCCAGAAGCCTTGCCAAGCATATCACCGAGCAACAGCATTTTCAAAAAGTAGATACAGTATCTGCTTTTAAGCAAATGATTGCACCTGTGGTAAAAGGAAACCCGAATAAATATTTCGCACAAGTTTTTCAAGCACTGCGCATTGAAGTTAATGAGGAATTAAGAGCTTTAGAAGAAATGCTTGAGCAAATGAGGCTGGTACTAAAGCCCGGTGGTAGATTGGCAATTATCAGCTTTCATTCCTTAGAAGATAGAATTATCAAAAACTATATGAAGCATGGAACCCTGGAAATCATACAGGATCATCCATTTGAAAATACTGTTAGGAATAGTTGGTTAAAGGTTATTACAAAAAAACCAGTTGAAGCAAGCACGATAGAGCAGAAACAAAATACTCGTAGTAGAAGTGCCAGGCTACGAGTAGCAGAAAAAGTAAATAATGAGTGAATCAAACAATAAAAAACAGGGTAGCGATAAACTTTTTGTGATTCGCTATGAGTGGGTATTGAAGCAATTGCCTTTTTTTCTATTCCTTTCATTGTTGGCTGTAATATATACTGCCAATGGACATTGGGCAGACAATACCATCAGCGATATTAATCATACAACAAAAAAATTAAAAGATTTACAATATGAATACAAAAGCCTTAAAAGTTTAGAGATGTTTCGCAGCAGGGAGGCACAGGTTGTCATTGCTGCTACGCCATTGGGTTTAAAAATACCGGCCACGCCACCTATTCAATTAAATGAATCAACTGATTTAGACAAACAACAATAAAATCAAAACAATGGAAGTAAAAAAGGATATCTTATGGAGGGTCTACTTATGTTATGTAGTCATAGCTTTGATAGGTATTGCAGTTATAGGAAAAGCCTTTTATATCCAACAAGTACAAGGGGCCTTTTGGACTTCCAAAAGTGATAGTCTGCATACCCATGTAGAGCAACTGTATGCAGAAAGAGGTACGATATACAGTAGTAATGGAGAAATGCTCAGTACAAGTGTTCCTCAGTTTGATATTTATGTTGATTTTGCAGCAGATGGATTAGTCCTGCTAAACACCGATCACAAAGACAGTTTAAATGGAATGCTGGATTCGCTTAGTTATCAGCTTAGCAATCTATTTAAAGACAAAACCCAAGAAGAATACACAGCATTTTTTTCAAAAGGTTTAAAAAATAGAAGCCGTTATACTCCATTAAAAAAGAAAGTAAGTTTTGATCAATTCCAGCAATTAAAATCTTTTCCTTTGGTAAGGTTGGGAAAAAATAAAAGTGGATTCATCTATGATGTTAAAAACATCAGACTCAATCCATACGACATGCTGGCTTATCGCACCATTGGTTTAGATAGAGTTAATGCCCAAAAAGTAGGCCTTGAACAAACTTATGATACCGTGCTTACTGGTACAGATGGGCAACGTGTAGTAAGATATTTATCAAAAGGAGTTTCCATACCTGTAGATGAAGAAATACAGACTGATGCTAAAAATGGTAAAGATATTATCACAACCATTGATACCCGAATACAAGAAATAGCCGAGAACGCATTATTAAAAATGATGAAAAGCAATGAAGCAGAGCATGGCTGTGCCATTGTACTAGAAGTGGCCACGGGCAAAGTAAAGGCAATTGCCAATTTAGGCCGAAAACCATCAGGGGAATATTGGGAAGATTTTAATTATGCTGTATCTCCCTCAGAGCCGGGTTCTACTTTTAAACTGGCATCTCTTATATCTGTATTAGAGGATAAAAAATATACCATCAACAGTGCAGTAAACTTACAAGGTGGTGTATGGAGTGTAAATGGTAGGACGGTGTATGATAGTGAGCAACATGGGCTTCAAAATGTAAATGTAAAACGTGCATTTGAAGTAAGTAGTAATGTGGGCATGGCAAAACTGGTGTACAGTAGTTATGCATCAAATCCCTCGCTTTTTATAAATCATTTGAAAAAATTTAAAATGGATACCACAACAGGTATTGATTTATATGGAGAGCGGCTACCAGTTATACATGAGCCAAAATCAAAATACTGGAGTGCTACCACTTTACCATGGATGGCATTTGGCTATAATATAGCAATTACACCTATGCATACAGCCATGCTCTACAACGCTGTAGCAAACAATGGTAAAATGATGAAACCATATTTGTTAGAGTCAATTCAACAAGATGGAAATATTTTTAAAACAAACAATTCTACTATCATAAATGATAGTATCTGCAGTGCTTCCACACTTGCTCAGGTAAAAGCTTGTTTGGAAGGCGTTTGTTCTGAACCCGGTGCTACCGCCTATAAATTATTCCAAGGGTCAGTTTACAAAGTAGCTGGAAAAACAGGAACTGCATTGGTAGCCAATGGAAGTAGGGGATATACAGATCATATATATCAATCATCATTTGCAGGATATTTTCCAGCAGATAATCCGCAATACACGTGTGTAGTTGTAATTAAAAATAAACCACATGCTGTTTTATTTTATGGAGCATCTGTTGCAGGACCAGTATTCAAAGAGATTGCTGATCGATTGGTTACCATGAATGTAAAACAGGCTGCAGGTCCTCTTACCGCCGCTGTAAAGTATGCTGATAGTGCTTACTATAGTTATGCGGGAAAAGAAAAAGATATTAAGTATCTTTTAAATGCCATTGGACTTCCATTTAAAGATTCATCAGCATTATCTAACAACTGGGCTGTGCTCTCCAAAAATAAAACAAAGCCTTTATTACTTTCTAGACAGGCCAGTAGTAAGCAAATGCCAGAGTTAAAAGGGTTGTCAGCAAAAGATGCTGTGTATCTCTGTGAAGTAGTGGGTCTTCATGTGCAAGTAAAAGGAATGGGTAGAGTGATTACGCAATCAGTATTGGCTGGCACTCCAATTGCCCGTGGGCAACAAATAAAAATTGAATTAGGAAGCTAATGAAAAAGCTAAGTGATTTATTGTATCAGGTGCGTTTACTTTCTGTAAAGGGAGTAACTGATATTGATATCAATGGTATTTGTATAGACTCAAGAAAAACTGAGCCTGACTTTTTATTTATTGCACAAAAAGGAGTACAGTCAGATGGTCATTTGTTCATCACCAAAGCAATAGATACTGGTGCTATTGCCATAGTATGCGAGGAGTTGCCTTTTGCCCTGCGGGAAGGTGTTACCTATATTCAAGTGCAAAATAGTCATGAAGCTGCGGCATTTATAGCACATACTTTTTACAACAAACCTTCTCAAGCATTAACCTTAGTGGGCGTAACCGGTACCAATGGCAAAACCACCGTGGCTACTCTATTGTATAAGCTATACACAGAGCTGGGTTATCATTGTGGATTAATAAGTACTGTTGAAAATAAAATTGGGAGAGTCATCATTCCAGCTACGCATACCACTCCAGACGCCATCAGTTTAAATGCATTGTTATATGATATGGTAGCTGCAGGTTGCACACATGTTTTTATGGAATGTAGCAGTCATGCCATACACCAGCATCGCATTACAGGGCTTCGTTTTAAAGCTGCATTATTTACAAATATTACGCATGATCATTTGGATTATCATAAAACATTTGATGAGTATATTCGGGTTAAAAAAAGTTTTTTTGATACACTTCAAGAAGATGCAATAGCCATTTCAAACTTAGATGAAAAAAGAGGCACTGTGATGCTCCAAAATACCAAAGCACAAAAGAAATATTATGCTTTGCAAAACATGGCAGACTTCAAGGGAAGGGTTCTTGAAAATGGTCTTGCCGGTCTTGTAATGGTGGTAAATGAAAGAGAAGTGCATTGCAGACTTATTGGAGAATTTAATGCTTATAATCTCTTGACTGTGTATGGCACAGCAATATCATTGGGCGAAGCACCGGACGAAGTATTATTAGTGCTCAGTCGCTTAGAAGGAGCTGAAGGAAGATTTGATTACATCATAGGAAGAAATAATATCACTGGCATTATTGATTACGCACACACACCAGATGCACTCTCAAATGTATTGAGCACCATCCAACAACTAAAACAAGGTAATCAGCAGGTCATAACAGTTGTGGGTTGTGGTGGAGACAGGGATAATACGAAGAGACCCATCATGGCTTTAGTAGCAGCCAATAATAGCGATAAAGTAATATTAACCAGTGATAATCCACGTACCGAAAATCCGCAATCTATTCTCGATCAAATGGAGGCCGGACTCAATTCTTCAGGAAGAAGAAAAACGATTGTTATTGAAGATAGAAAAGAAGCCATACGCCATGCTATTGACGGAGCAGAAAGGGATGCAATTATTTTAATAGCAGGTAAGGGGCATGAAAAATATCAGGAAATAAATGGTGTAAAATATCCCTTTGACGATAAGCAGGTATTCTTAGAATTAATGAGCGAAACCACATTATAAAAAAGTACAGACAAATAGAAAATGTTATACGATTTATTTACATGGTTAAACAGACAGTTTGATATACCGGGAGCCAATCTCTTTGAATACATATCATTCCGTGTGGCTTTGGCAATGGTACTTTCATTGTTAATTGCAACTGTATTTGGTCGTCGTATCATTGATTATTTAAAAGGAAGACAAATAGGTGAGTCAGTACGTGATCTTGGCCTTGCTGGCGAAATGCAGAAAAAAGGTACACCCACTATGGGCGGTGTTATCATTCTGCTGGCTATTATTATTCCAACAGTATTGTTAGCAGATCTGGACAAAGTATATGTAAGGCTCATGCTCTTATGTACTGTATGGTTAGGTGCCATTGGTTTTTTAGACGATTACCTAAAACTTAAAGCCAGAAAGAAAGCACTGAGTGCTGGCGAAGCATATAAGAAAAAAGACAGTGATGGACTGGCAGGTGTATCCAAAATAATTGGTCAGATAGGTCTTGGTTTAATCATTGGCGCTACTTTGTATTTCAATGACAGTGTTGTGGCAGAAAGACAGGTAGAGGAATTAAGCCCTGTATCATATCATCTGCAACCAGGCGAAAGTTTAAGATTGGATAGTAATACCATAGTGAGGAATATTGATGGAGTAGAGCGTAGGTTCGAATTGGTAAAAAAACCAATTACCACCATTCCATTTGTAAAGGGAAATGAGTTTGATTATACAAAGCTATTAAGCTGGGCTGGTCTTGAAGATTATACATGGATTTTATATATTCTAATTGTAACATTTATCATAACGGCGGTATCAAACGGTGCTAATATTACTGATGGAATAGATGGCATGGCAGGCGGCGTAAGTGCCATTATCGGCGCAGGTCTTGGCATATTTATTTATGTAAGTGGCAACTATCGTTTTGCTGATTACCTAAATATTATGTATATACCCAATTTGGGTGAGTTGTCCATATTCATTAGTGCATTTGTGGGTGCATGCATTGGATTTTTATGGTACAATGTTTTTCCTGCACAAGTCTTTATGGGCGATACGGGTAGTTTGGCATTGGGAGGTATAATAGCTTCACTGTCTATAATCGTAAGAAAAGAATTACTCATACCCATATTCTGTAGTATCTTTTTAATTGAACTGCTGAGTGTAATTGCTCAAGTGAGTTATTTTAAATACACAAAGAAAAAGTATGGTGAAGGAAAACGTATTTTCCTCATGAGTCCACTACACCATCATTACCAGAAAAAAGGGTATCACGAAAATAAAATTGTAATGCGTTTTTGGATATTGACCATCATCAGTGTACTCATGGCTATTGTAACATTAAAAATACGTTAATGCAACAACAGTCTATGAAACCAAACAAAAATTTTATTGTGCTGGGTGGCGGAGAGAGTGGTGTAGGTGCTGCCATTCTTGCTCAGCAAAAAGGTTATACTGTTTTTGTAAGTGACGGCGGAGTTATCAAAGATCATTACAAACAAACACTCATTGAACATCATATTGAATTTGAATCAGGAAGTCATGATGAAATAAGAATTCTTCAGGCAGATGAAGTAATGAAAAGCCCCGGCATACCAGAGAATAACGAACTGGTAAAAAAAATAAGGGCAAAACAAATTCCTATCATCAGCGAAATAGAGTTGGCATACAGATACAAAGGGGATAGTAAAATAATAGCAATTACAGGTAGCAATGGCAAGAGTACTTGCACTTCACTCATCTATCATATCTGCAAGCAAGCCGGACTTGATTGTGCATTAGTGGGCAATATAGGAATATCATTTGCAGCACAAGTAGCATTGAATCCAAAGGCTTTCTATGTGGCTGAAATAAGCTCTTTTCAATATGATGATATACAAACATTTCGGGCAGATGTCAATGTGCTGTTAAACATCACAGAAGATCATTTAGACCGATATGATTACAAATTTGAAAACTATATCAACAGTAAGTTTCGTATGGTAGAAAACCTACAACCTGACGATATATTTATTTATTGTGCAGATGATGAAGTAATTATGAATCGCCTGCAAAAAACGCATTTGAATACTACTAATACATTACCATTTTCTATGAGGCAAGAACAAACAAAAGGCGCATACATCAAAGGAGATCGTATGATGCTAAGGGTACAAGAGGAGCGTATGAGCATGAGCATTCATGACTTCGCTTTAAAAGGAAAACATAATCAGCAAAATACTATGGCAGCAGGCATTGCCGCATCATCACTCGGCATTCGAAAAGAAAAAATCAGAGAGTCTGTAGCAGATTTTCATGGCCTGGAGCATCGTATGGAATTTGTAGCCACAGTGCGTGGTGTTGATTTTATAAACGACAGTAAAGCTACAAATGTAAATAGTACTTGGTATGCATTGGAAAATATGCAAAAACCTGTAGTACTCATACTGGGTGGTGTGGACAAAGGCAATGATTACAGCACATTAGAATGGTTAATAGAGGAAAAAGTAAAAGCCATTGTTTGTATGGGTATGGATAATACAAAAATTCATACTGCTTTTAAAAGTAAAATTAAAAAAATAGTAGATACACAGTCTGCCGATGCTGCTGTAAAAACAGCATTTAAGTTAGCAGAAAAAGGAGATGTGGTGCTACTAAGCCCTGCTTGTGCCTCTTTTGATTTATTTAAAAATTATGAGGACAGAGGTACTCAATTTAAACAGGTGGTAAAAGACCTTTAATAGACAATATCTAAAATCAAAAAAATGTTTGGCCAGTTAAAAGATGAATTGTTTGCTCAAATGCCCACTGCACAAGGCTTAAGGGGTAGTGTGATTGATAAAGCAAGAGGGGATAGGTACATTTGGGGTATCCTGTTATTGCTGGTAGTTATATCACTATTAGTGGTGTATAGTGCAACAAATTCTTTGGCTTATAAATATTACGAAGGCAATAATTATGTTTATCTGTTAAGACAAATTTCTTTTACTATTATTGGTATTTTAGTGGTGTATTTCATGCATCGTGTTAACTATATTTTGTATTCAAGAATGTCAGTTATACTGTATCTCATTTCTATTCCATTACTTATTTATACTTTATTTTTTGGTGTTGAAATTAATGATGCCAACCGCTGGATCAGGCTGCCGGTTCTCAATCTATCTTTTCAAACCAGCGACTTTGCAAAGCTTGCTTTATTCATGTATTTATCCCGCCAGCTGAGTCGTAGCCAAGATAATATAAAGGATTTTAAAAAAGGATTTCTACCCCTTTTTGTTCCTGTTGCCTTTACCTGTGGACTCATTATGCCCGCAAACTTATCAAATGCATTACTTACCGGTGCCACATCGATGTTGCTCATGTTTATTGGTAGGGTTTCGTTAAAACATATTGCAATGGTATTTGCGGTTGCTATGATACCGGTACTCATCATTATTGCAATAGCAGTAAGTACACATCACAATGATAAAGCAGATGTATCAGCACTTACCTCTCTGGGTCGTGTAGGTACTTGGGTAAGCCGTGTGCAAGATTTTTTTTATAGTGATAAAGACGATGTTACTTATCAGGTGCAGCAGGCAAATATTGCCATTGCAAATGGAGGCATTTTTGTTGGCCTAGGCCCGGGTAATAGTAAAGCCAGAAATTATTTGCCGCAGGCATATAACGACAGTATCTACGCCATCATTATAGAAGAGTATGGATTGTTTGGCGGTGCTGTTGTGGTATTTTTATACTTACTGTTTTTATATAGATGCATTAGAATTTTCAAAAAATGTCCTTATGCATTTGGTGCATTCCTATCATTGGCACTCAGTTTTACCTTAGTCATACAAGCTATGGCCAATATGGCTGTAAACGTAGGCCTCATGCCCGTTACAGGCGTTACACTTCCTCTCATAAGCATGGGTGGTACTTCCTTGTTATTTACTTGTGCAGCCATAGGTATTATACTCAGTGTAGCCAGAAATATTGAACAAATTGAAACCCAGCCAGTGGCTATGCCTGCGGCAGATAAAACAGTTGCAACCACATGAGTAAAAAAATTATAATAGCAGGCGGAGGTACGGGCGGGCATATATTTCCTGCCATTGCTATTGCCAATGCGCTTCGAGAAAAAGAGCCGGATATTGAAATGCTTTTTGTAGGGGCAAAGGGTAAAATGGAAATGGAAAAAGTGCCGCAAGCTGGATATAAAATTAAAGGTATTGATATAGCAGGATTTGATAGAAGTTCACTTATAAAAAATATTTCTTTGCCTTATAAACTCATCAAAAGTTTTTTGCAGGTTAGAAACATAATATCATCATTTAAACCAGATGCTGCTGTAGGTGTAGGTGGTTATTCCAGCTATCCTGTATTGCGTTATGCTCAGGCTTTGCATATACCCACATTCATACATGAAAGCAATTCTTTTGCGGGAAAAAGTAATATATTATTGGGTAAAAAAGCTACAAAAGTTTTTGTGAATAGTGAAGGTATGGAGTCATTTTTTCCTGCGGATAAAATTTGTATTAGCGGCAATCCGGTAAGGAGCAATATTGTACATACAACTATATCAAAAGAAACTGCTTTGCAATCCTTTGGCTTAACGCCTGATAAAAAAACTATACTTGTAGTAGGTGGTAGCTTGGGGGCACGAAGTATTAATGAAGTAATGGCAGCACATGCCCATGAATTTGAATCACTTCAACTGCAACTCATTTGGCAAACAGGTAAATCAACTGCAGCTACTTATATAGAAAGAGGCAAGCCTTGGTCAAATATTTATGTGAGTGATTTTATTACTGATATGGCAGCGGCTTATGCAGCTGCAGATGTGGTTATCAGCCGCTCCGGTGCTATGGCTGTTACCGAACTTTGTGTAGCAGCAAAACCTGTCATTTTTGTGCCCTTTCCACATGCGGCAGAAGATCATCAAACCGTAAATGCACAGCACTTGGTTAAAAAAAATGCTGCCCAACTGATATCAGATGAAGATGCTACAAATAAACTATTTGCAGGAGTTGTAAACTTAGTGAAGGATGAAGCATTGCAAAAAATTTATAAAACAAATATAGCAGCACTGGCAGTGGCCAATGCGGATAAAAAAATTGCAACAGAAATATTAGTTTCCATAGCATGAGTAAAGTACAGAACATATCAACCATATATTTTATCGGCATAGGCGGTATTGGCATGAGTGCACTGGCCCGCTATTTTCATGCTAAAGGTTGTCAGGTGTCCGGTTATGATCGTACTCCTACTTCATTGACTAAAACGCTAGAAGCTATTGGTATTGCTGTACACTATGAAGAAAATATTGAAGCCATTCCGGCAAATCTTGATGTGGTTGTTTATACCCCTGCCATATCTAAGGATAGTAAGGAACTGCAATATGTAAGAGAAAAAAATTATGTAGTAGTAAAACGTAGTGACGTACTACAGTGGATTACGGAAGATGCCTTTAATGTATGTATTGGCGGCACTCATGGCAAAACAACTGTTACTTCTATGGTGGCACATATACTGCGTGATTCAGGTTATGGGTGCAATGCATTTCTTGGAGGTATAGCGGCCAACTATCAAACAAATTTTTGGAGTCATGAAAGAAATGTATGTGTAGTAGAAGCTGATGAATATGATAGAAGTTTTTTAAAGCTCTCTCCAAATATTGCCATTGTAACTGCAACAGACCCCGATCACTTAGATATTTATGGTACCGCACCGGAGGTTGAAAATGCATTCATACAATTTTCCCAAAGGGTAAAACCCGGTGGAGTAGTCATACATAAATATGGATTGAATCGTAGTGAGGAAATGCAGGCTGCACACACTTATAGCTATGCACGTGCAAATGAGCAAGCGGCAGTACATGCATCGGATATACAAGTTATAGATGGAGCTTATCACTACAATGTGCTGAGTGCAAATTGGCAATTGAATGACGTTGTATTAAACATGGGCGGATTGCACAATGTGGAAAATAGTATAGCTGCTATTACAGTTGCAAAACATATTGGCATAGCAGATGATAAAATAAAAGCCGCACTCAAAAATTTTAAGGGTGTGCGTCGTAGGTTCGAAAAAATATTACCCGAAGGGGAAAATAAAAAACCCGTATTGATTGATGACTATGCCCACCACCCGGAGGAGCTAAATGCATTGATATCTGGTATTAGAAGTTTGTATGGTTCGGAAAAATGCACGGTCATATTTCAACCACATTTGTACTCCCGTACTAAAGATCAGGCAGATGGATTTGCAGCAAGTTTAGATGCAGCAGACGAAGTTGTTTTACTACCCATTTACCCTGCAAGAGAATTGCCCATTGAAGGTGTAAGTAGTGCAATGATTGCGGCACGCATGCAAAATAAAAATGTAAGCATAGTTGAAAAAGATGATTTGCTACAATGGATAATCATCCATCAACCACAGCTAGTGGTAATGTGTGGTGCTGGCGATATTGATGCATGGGTATTACCTGTAAAAGAAATAATGGGAGGGCTATCGATATGAAAAATTGGCAAAAAAAAGGTAAAACATTTTTATGGATGCTGCTGGGAGCGGGATGTATTGTGCTCATGCTGGTAGCCATGAAAAAGAAAGATAAAATGCAATGTGCATCTATCCATATTGCTATAAAGGGTGAAGAAGAAAAAGTATTTATCAGCAAAACTGATATCATGGAAGTCCTTGAGAAATATGGTATTCAAAAAAATAAAAATATTGAAGGAATTGTGCTGCATGATGTAGAAATGGCGCTTGAAAAAAATGCATGGATAGCCGATGCAGAAATATATTTTGATAATGCTCAAGTGCTGCACGCAGCTATAAAAGAGCGGGAACCGATAGCACGAATTTTTACCGCACAAGGGGCTTCATTTTATATGGACAGTACAGGCATGCGTTTACCATTGACTGATACACGTACAGCCAGGCTGCCTGTATTTACTTCATTTCCAACCGCACAAAAAAAGCTGTCCTCACCTGATAGTTTGGTGCTGGATGATGTAAGAAAAATAGCGGTGTTTGTAGCTGCTGATAGTTTCTGGAGCATGCAAGTAGCTCAGGTCAATATCAGCCCTAAGCGCACTTATGAGTTATCTATGACAGTAGGCAATCAATTAGTAGAAATAGGTGATGCGGAGGATTTATCAGCAAAATTTTATCGGCTGCGGCAATTCTACAATCAAGTATGGCCTGTAGCAGGGTTTGAAAAATATGAACGCATCAATGTGCAATATAATGGTCAGTTGGTGGCAGTAAGAAGAGGTGCTGCAAGACCTGTCTCAGACACTGCCAATGCATTGCAAGGGGTAAGCGCAGTAGCAAAAAGATTGCAGGCTATCATGAAAGATACGGTGTATGCCTCTGATGCTGCTAAGCCTTTGAATAATGATAAAAAAAGAAATATTAATTAGTAAAAATAAACACAAAAATATGGATCAGTTTGAAGCTCCCATCATTGCAGGCCTTGATATAGGTACTACAAAAATTGCGGTTATTGCCGGCCGTAAAAATGAATTTGGCAAGCTGGATATTGTAGGTTTTGGCAGGGCAAACAGTGTAGGTGTGCAGCACGGTCAGGTGCTCAATATTGAGCAAACCATTAAAGCTGTAAAACAGGCCATGGACAATCTTTTTGCCAACAATCCTGAATTGACCATTAATGAAGTGTATGTAGGTGTGGCAGGCCATCATATAAAAAGTCTGCAGACAAGAGGCGATATTGTCAGACAAAATTCTGATACAGAAATTGAACGTTGGGAATTAGAACAGTTGATCGTAAATCAGCGCAAAACATTTATTCCCGCTGGGGATGAAATTATTGAAGTAATACCACAGGATTTTCATGTGGACAATTACCACAATATAAAAGATCCGGTGGGTATGAATGGTGTAAAAGTAGGCGCCAACTTTCACATCATTACTGGAGATAAAAACGCTATACGCAATATACAACGTGCCGTATCCAAAAGTGGTTTGCGCACAAAAGATTTGGTACTACAACCATTGGCCTCTGCCAGTGCAGTACTGAGTGATATAGACATGGAAGCCGGAGTAGCTATTTTGGATATTGGTGGTGGCACCAGTGACCTTGCCATTTTCTGCGATGGCATTTTAAAACATACCGCAGTTATTCCTTTTGGTGGTGAAAATATAACCAATGATATCCGTATAGGATTACAGGTTTTAAAGAGCCAAGCCGAAGCTATGAAAACACAGTTTGGTACTGCTTTGGCCAATGAGGCTAAAGAAAATGCCTATATCACTATACCCGGTTTAAAAGGAATGGCACCCAAGGAAATAAGTGTAAAAATGTTAGCTGGAATTATACAGGCAAGAATGGGTGAAATACTTGATTTTGTTACCTTTCATGTAAAGCAGATTGGATTGGACCGCCGTATGCTCAATGGTGGTATCATACTTACAGGTGGTGGCTCACAGCTCAAGCACCTCAAGCAACTTACGGAGTTTGTAACAGGTATTAATGCAAGAATTGGTTTGCCAAATGAGCACCTCAGTGCAAATCATATTGATGAATTGCGCAAGCCTATGTATGCCACTTGTATTGGTTTAATTCTTAAAGGATATAGTGATTATGAAAACAGGAAAAAGGACTTTGAGAGTTTGAATAATACACAGGTACATATACCGGAGAGTTTGGTAAAAGATCAGCCGTCTAAAGATATCACAGATCCCATTGATCAGCCCAAAGAAGTGGATGCCTCAAAACGAAAAAGAGGACTAAATAATTTCTGGGAAAAATTTAAAGATGGGCTTATAGATCTTTTTGGAGAAGAAGGAGACAAAAACATTTAAAATACAATATCAATATAAACTAGTTTTTAATTCGGATTTACTAACACACTAAAATTCACAATCATGATTCACTTTGATCTTCCCAGGCAGAAATCATCCATCATTAAAGTACTGGGTGTAGGAGGTGGTGGCAGCAATGCTGTAAACTTCATGCACACGCAGGACATAGAAGGTGTAGATTTCGTAATCTGTAATACAGATTCCAAAGCATTGGAACAAAGCAGTATTCCAAACAAAATTCAACTGGGTCCAAATCTTACACAAGGCCTTGGCGCCGGAGCCAATCCGGAGGTGGGAAAACAAGCCACTGAGGAAAGCTTAGAAGAAATACGCCGTATTCTCGAAGTAAATACCCGTATGGCTTTTATTACTGCTGGCATGGGTGGTGGCACCGGTACAGGTGGTGCTCCCAAAGTGGCTGAAATATGCAGAGAAATGGGAATACTTACAGTAGGTATTGTAACCACACCTTTTGCATTTGAGGGCCCACGCCGTATGCAGCAAGCTGAAGAAGGCATACGCAAATTGCAGCCTTATGTAGATACTTTATTGGTAATCAGCAACGATAAATTGCGTCAGCAATATGGCAATCTTAAACTAAGAGAAGCATTTGCAAAAGCAGATGATGTATTGGCCACAGCCGCAAAATGTATAACAGATATTATTAATAGTCGTGGACATATCATTGTGGATTTTGCAGATGTGTGCACCGTAATGAAAAATGGTGGTGTAGCCATACTGGGTAGTGCAGAAGCAGAAGGTGAAGACCGAGCTATGGCTGCCATTGAGCAAGCATTAAACTCTCCATTGCTGAATGATAATGACATCAGCGGAGCAAAATGGATACTCATCAACATTAATAGTGCAGAAGGAGATTATGAATGTACTATGGATGAAATTGATGTAATCAGTCAATATGTAAGAGAGCAGGCAGGTCCAAGTACAGACGTAATAGTAGGAATGGGTTTTGAACCTGGCTTAGATAAAAAAGTAGGCATCACTTTAATAGCAACCGGCTTCGATCAGAAGGATCCTTTTGCAGCTATGAGGCCTGTAGAAAAAAAGCCTGAACCTGTGCAGAAAATTGTGATGACACTGGTTGACCCCAATGTAGAAATAGCTCCTGTGCAAGCAGTGAAGCCTACTGAGGCAGACAGTCCCTCAATGGTAGAATCACTCAGGCCTGTACTGTCATCAGATGTTCCAGAAGCTTTGGCTACCAACAATTTGGAGGATGAGCAACAGGTTGATGGAGGTACTTTGGTTTTTGAATTGGATGTTCAAACACCGATTGTGTCTGAGCCCATACAACCTATAACAGATGTAGTTGAAACCCTACAGTTTAAGTATGAAGAAAAAAATGCTGTAGAAGATCAGCGAGGTTTTTTGAGCAAACCAACAAGTGTGTATGCCACGCCAGTAGCTCCAAAACCAGAGCCTATACAGCCTGTAGAATTGCCATTTATGCAGGAAAATATTCCACCTACGGTGAATGAAATGCCTGCCACAGCGCAAACCACAGAAGAGGAAGCACCTGCCCCAGTATTGCACCTGAAGCAGGAAGAGGAAGATGAAACCTCAGGTATTGGATTTGTTATAAGAGAGGAACCAGCGGCACCTGTTTATAAACAAGAGGCATTGCCCTTGGATGATTTAGATGAAGATGAAGTAAAGAAGCGTATGGCGCAGGAACGTATGCAGCGCTTGCGCAATCTTTCTTATAATATGAATAGCAATGATGCCAATGCAGAATTGGAAAATGTACCTGCTTATGTAAGAAGAAATATGGAGTTGTTTGGTAATAATAATCTCACAACCGTGGAAGATTTTTATAGCAAATACACTGTAAAAAAAGAAGATGAATCAGGTACAGGTACCATCAGTACCATTAATACATTTTTAGACGGAAAAAAGCCGGATTAAGGAGTGAAGAATTATGTGTTTAGAAGTCCCTCTGTTTTTACGGAGGGATTTTTTTACTCAAAAAATTCTATTTTGGGTTTATTTTAATCAGAACAATAAAACACCATAGAAAAAGAAATTTCAAAAAAAATTTGGATGTATCCAGCATAATTCCCATATTGCAACTATTCAAATATCAAAAACACAATAAATACCTGCCTATAAGCTGATATCTACATTTTAAACAGCATTTTTTCAATTGGTTTTTTAAACCTAGGCAAGTATATGAATTCATTCAAATCTCTCACAGACAATGAGCTATTGTTATTGTACAAACAAGGCAATGTAGCTGCATTTGAAGCTTTAGTTTTAAGACATAAAGATCGCTTATATACCTCCATCATTTTTATGGTGAAAGATGAATGGTTGGCAGAAGATATTTTTCAAGAAACCTTTCTAAAAGCACTCTATTGTGTAAAGGAAAATAGATATAATGAGGAAGGAAAATTCTTGCAATGGATATTGCGCATGGCGCACAATCAATGT
This sequence comes from uncultured Parafilimonas sp., assembly GCA_937892395.1. Taxonomy (GTDB): domain Bacteria; phylum Bacteroidota; class Bacteroidia; order Chitinophagales; family Chitinophagaceae; genus CALAGJ01. The sequence continues at coordinate 7,783 of CALAGJ010000169.1, read as the reverse complement.
GTAGATCATTTTAGGGCATTAAAAAGAAAGCCTCCTGTAGTACTGCAAGATGGTAGAGATGTTTTCGAAGTTTTTCAATTTGCATCAACTTCAAATGCTGAGCAAAATTTAATAAAGAATCAAACACACCACCGCTTGCATGTGCTTATAGAAAAGCTGCCAAAAGAACAAAGAGAAATTCTTGTACTCAGACATTTTGCAGACCTCAGTTTTAAAGAAATAGCAGATATGATGGATTGTAGTATCAATACTGCTTTGGGTCGTATGCGCTATGCTTTAATGAATCTGCGAAAAATGATGAAAGAAAAACAGGCTGCTTAATTTTTCATAAAAATATCCAACTATTTCACAGCAAAAGTGATGCTGCAATCATCAATTTTCTTTAAGTGCTTTTGCATAAGTATCAATGCATCTCTTTCTGGCCAATTCATGATTTACAATCGGTGTGGGATAATTGAAGCTATTTATTTCAGGAACCCATTTTTTTATATACGTACTTGCCGCATCAAATTTTTGAGCTTGCAGTGTTGGATTAAAAACCCTGAAATAAGGTGCTGCATCACAACCACTACTGGAGGCCCACTGCCAGCCTCCATTATTTGCAGCAAAATCAAAGTCTAATAATTTTTCAGCAAAATAGGTTTCACCCAGTCTCCAATCCAGCAAAAGGTGTTTGCACAAAAATGATGCTGTTACCATACGCACTCTATTGTGCATGAACCCTGTTTCATTAAGTTCTCTCATGCCCGCATCCACTAATGGGTAACCTGTTCGGCCTTGCTGCCATGCTTCAAAATCTGCGTCACTACTGCGCCAGGGAATGGCATCATAAGCGGGTTTAAAAGATTTGCCAGCAGCCACCGATGGAAAATGAAAAAGTATCTGGTGATAGAAATCTCTCCAAATCAATTCATTTAAAAATCCTTCATTCCATTCTATGGCTTTTACAGCAAGCTGCCGAATGCTGATGGTGCCAAAGCGCAGATGCACACTCAGTCTTGAAGTACCTTGTATGGAAGGTATATCACGCTGTTGATGATATATTTTTATAATATTTCCTCTCACTGTTTTGTCTGGAAAATGGATATTGGATTGCTCAAATCCCATACTTTCCAGCGTGGGTATTTCAACCCCATTCATTTTTAAAAATGCCTCCATTTTATTTTCCGAAGGGAAGAAAACAATAGGATTATTCATTAGAGTAAACTTCCATTTTCTACTGTATGGTGTGAATACAGTATAGGGTTTTCTATCATCCTTTATCACATCATCCTTTTCAAAAATAACCTGATCTTTAAAGCTTTGAAATGATATTCCTTTTGCAGCCAATTGTTTGGCAATTTTTTCATCTCTTCCTATGGCATAAGGTTCATAATCGTGATTGGTATAAACGGATTTTATTGAATAATGAGTTGAAAAAAAATCAAATGCTTCTTCGGGAGTGCCATAGTACACATGCAAACTGCTGCCAATAGCTTTTAGTTGCTGCTGTATTTCCTGTAAACTTTCAAAAATGAAATGTACACGTGCATCTTTTGGGTTAGATAACTTATCGAGAATATGCTTGTCAAAAATAAATATGGGTAACACATGATTGCCTGAGCTTAAAGCATGGTAGAGTGAGGCATTATCATGCAGCCTCAAGTCTCTTCTAAACCAGTGTATTGATACAGGATTATTGTTCATAACCTTTGAAACAGTTTTACTAAAATTTTGTTTTGAAGTGAATCAATAAAGTATTGAATCAGCTTCAGGTGTGTGATATCTATGTGTAATTAAAATGAGCGACAATCGCTGCCAATGATACTGCCTTATTTATAAATATAAGTCTATAGATACAGCTATGTTGAAGAAATCTTACTCATGTTTAACAACAGATAAAAAGCTGAGGGTTTGTTATTTCGGTTTACATCTTTAGTTTCGCCATGTATGCAGTTTTCTTTTGAACATATCAGCTATCTCTATGGATTGTTTATAGCTGTTCCACTTATTATGTTGTTTGGCTATGTCGTCATTCGGAAAAGAAAGATTACTGCAGCTTTAGGTCCACCACAACTTATTAAACCTTTGATGCAGCAATATGTCCCTATCCGATTTTTTATAAAATTTTTTATTCCTTTATTGGCTTTGTTGCTTATAGTGATAGCGGCTGCAAACTTGCGTAGTCCAAAGGTAGGCAAGCCCACAGCCAGAAAAGGGATTGACGTAATGATTGCTTTAGACCTCAGCAAAAGTATGTGGAGTGAAGATGTGAAACCCACTCGTGTAGACCTTGCGAGGCAAATGCTTCAAACCTTTGTGGATAAGGCTTACAACAATAATATTGGCTTAGTCGTTTTTGCTGGAAAGCCTTTTCTGCAACTACCACTTACAGCAGATATAGCAGCAGCCAAGCTTTCATTGTACAGTGCATCGCCGGATATAGTTTCAATACAAGGTACAGATATAGCAGCTGCACTAAACAGATGTGTGGATGCATTTGAAAATACAGATGACAAATATAAAGCTATCGTGTTGGTATCTGATGGTGAAAATCATGAAGCAGGCATGGAAGAAGCAATCAGCAGATTAAAAGATGCTGGCATTATGGTATATACAGTTGGTGTGGGCACTTTGGCCGGTGGTACCATTACAGAACCCGGAGCAGGTGATTCTAAAAAAAATGCCGCTGGTCAAACAATCATTACAAAACTACAAGCGGACGATTTGCAAGCTATCAGCATGGCTACAAATGGTGTATATTATTCATTGTCTGAAAGCCGCAGACAGGCAGAATCAATAGCAGCATCCATAAATAATTTGGAGCAAAAAACACTCTCTGCTCAAAATGGTGGACTCAAAGAATATAGACCTTGGTATGCATACATCACAGCAGTTGCAATTTGCTTTTTAGTTATTGAATTATTTATTCCAGTTATCAAAAGAAAAACATGAAAATCATTTACTTTTTCATATTTATTTTTTTTTATTTCCTACCGGAAATGAGCCATGCGCAGAGCACTGCATCCATCATCAATAAAGGGAATAAAGCATACAGAGCAGGAGATTTTATGGAGGCAATCAATTTCTACAAAGCAGCTTTGAAGCAAGACCCAAATGAAGAAACGGCAAGATTTAATTTAGCAAATGCATTGCAGCAGCAAAAAAAATATGAAGCCTCCATTGAAGAATATAAAAAATCAAAACCCAGTTCGTCAGAGCAGCTGCGTGCTGCATCTGCCTACAACAAAGGGCTTGCACTCATCCGAAGCAAAAAAATTGATGAAGCTATTGTGGCATTTACAGCAGCATTGAGACTTACTCCTGATGATAAGAATACACGTGAAAATTTAGTAAGGGCCCTTCGGGAAAAACAGAATGAGCAAAAAAGTAAACCCCAAAAAGAAAATAAACCTCAAAAGCCTTTTAATAAAGATTTGATGGAAGAAAAATTTAATCAGCTGCGCAATGAGGAAAAAAATCTACAGAAGCAATTAAATAAAAAATCACAGAACGGAAAACCTGAAAAGGATTGGTAAAGGTTTTTTTTATTTGAAGTACGGTTTATATGTTACTTACTCCTCGACATTGTATAAAATCCTAAGGCAGCAATTGTGCAACATACAGCCACAGTGTACCATAAGATATCAAACTCTGCAAATGCAATCATCCATGTGCCAACAGCAGGCGCTGCTATTTGTGCTATACTCCAGCTTAAAGTATAAGTGGCAGCATAGCTTCCCCTATTTGATTCTGTTGAAAAACTTACCCACCATGCATTTATAAATGGTAATGATAGCATTTCACCAAAGGTGATCATAGACGCAATTATTACAGCAGCAACAATACCTGCTGGCAAGAAATTTTGAAGTAAATATCCAAAACCTACCAGGAGTATTCCGCCAAATACAATCACCCTGCTGAGTTTATACTTTTCCGCAAGGCTTAGTATCAACATTTCAAACAGCACAATGAGTATCCCATTCAATGCCATTACCCAACCTATTAAATGCTCTGTAAGATGCCACTCAGTTTTATAAAACAAAGGTTGGATATTAAAAAGCATAAAAAAGCAACAGGCAAAAACGGTATTAAATAAAATCAATCGCATAAAGGGAATGTCATTCCATACCTTAAACTTTTGCACCTGTTCTTTTGCTGTAGTAGCCTCAGTAGCCGGTGGTTTAGGCAGCATAAAAAATAGTAAAGCAGCCGCACTAATATTTGTGATTCCATCTACCCAAAATAAAAGTTTGTAATCAATAGCTGCCAAAAAACCTCCCAAAGAACTGCCAACTGCCCATCCTAAATTTACGGCAAGTCTTACAATCCCTATGGACCGGGCTCTGTTTTCGATATTGCTATAAGCAGCCATTGCAGCACCATTGGCAGGTCTAAAAGATTCATTAAAACAGTTCAGTAAAAATGATACAACACATAGTGTGAAGAAATCTTGGATGAAAGCTGTGGCTATAAACATGATGCCACCAATGGATAAAGCAATAAGTTGTTGTTTATAAAATCCAAATTTTTGGATGCCCCACCCCCCAAATAATGAGCCCACTATGCTTCCACAACCCATACAAGTAAGTATGGTGCCTGTTTGTCCTATGGAGAAATGAAGATGTTGTGTACAATACAAAGCCATAAATGGAACCACCATTGTACCGCTTCTGTTAATCAGCATAACTATTGCCAGCTTCCATATAGAACCTGATAATCCGGTATAAGCATTTTTGTATAAGTTTAGGATGCGCTTCAATTAATCATTCATCATTTGTTTGCAAATGAAAACAAATTGAAGCTACTATCAGAATTCATTATTTGGACTAAGGGGAAACGTAAGAAAATTTGTTATGATAGCGATGCTTTTTGGTACTACAGTTAACCATACATTTTATGTAAAATGAAATATAATGCTTCGCTTCTCTCTCAAACGAAATGCGAAGTTTTATTTGACTGTCAAAAGCATGGTTTATTGAAAATAGTTAAATTTGTGAAATCATTTTACTCACTCGCAAAACTAAAAGCTATGTTACCTATCGATTTTTCTATTGACCTTCACACTCATCCTGCTTACAAACCTTTTGGCAAATCTTTTGGAGGAACAAACCCCGGAGCACAAAGCAGCCGCAGTAGGGATAAAAATAATTTATACTACTATGATCCCCCTTCACTGTCGGACAAATTAATTAATTATTTAGGAGGTCTTACAAAATTTTCACAAGCTAATCTTACTGCAGCTATTTATGGAAAACTTTGGGTTATGGCTGTAAGTGTGGGCAGTATAGAAAAAGGGTTTTTTGATAATAAACTCGGTACTTCACTTTTTAGCGACCTTATTGGAGATTTTGCCTCGGGCATTGGTAAAGATAGAATCAATGTTATTCAAAACATAGATGATTATTGGCAGGATTTACAACAGGAGCTTTCTTTTTGGGGAACCTTGAATGAGCAAATCATACAAATTGATGGTAAAAAATATACCTACAAATGGGTCAACAATTTCAGTGCATTAGAGCAAGTTATGCTACGCAATGCTGATAAAATCAATAACAACCTATCGAATGAACCATTGGTCATTGCTTTAATACCAACCATTGAGGGCATGCATTTTCTAAACACTGGCCTTGGCAAACCAATCAATGAACCGGAAGTGCTAAACCATGCACATGCCCTAAAAACAATGACACCTACTCCGTGGTTTGTATCACTAACACATCACTTTAACAATCAAATATGTGGACATAGTAAAAGCTTGAAAGGAATAATGGCCAAGTGTTTAGATCAGTCTGCAGGGCTTAATACTGGATTTACCAATTTGGGCTTGAAGGTTTTGGATATTTTGTTGGATAACACTGGTGGGCAGCATAGAATTTTAATTGACATCAAACATTTGAGTCCATTGGGTAGAAAGGAATATTTTGATTTATTGCAAACAAAATACCTTGGGGTGCCCATTATCATCAGTCATGGGGTATGTAATGGATTGCCCACTCATGGGGCAAATTTTTCGCTGTACCCGGATTTGGGTGCTGATTTTGAGAAAGGCGAAATCAATTTTTATGATGATGAAATCATACTCATGGCAAAGTCTGGTGGCATTATGGGCTTACAATTAGATGAGCGGCGTATTGCCAATGAAGAAAAATTAAAACGCACAAAACATTCTGCTTTTAGAAATAAAATCATGCATTATCGAAGTGAATTACTGTGGAATCAAATACAATACATAGGTGAACTTTTAGATAAAAATGGGTTGTATGCATGGGGAAATATTGCTATAGGTAGTGATTATGATGGCATAGTAGACCCTATCAATAGTTTTTGGACTGCAGAGCAATACCCAGATCTCAAATCATTTGTAGAGCGATATGCATATACTTATTTCAAAGAAAAATCGCATCGGTTAAAAAATAGTTTCAATAAAATTGAAGCTGATGAGTTAGTGCAAAATATATTTCAAAACAATGCATGGCGATTTTTTCAGCAATGGTTTTGATTGGATTAAAAATCATTTGCAGGCCAAGGGTAGGTGTAAAAAGCAAGATTTCAATACACGCTGAAGCCAAAACAGGGATAGATTGTTGTTAAAAATGGGCATTATAAAAAATTAGGGTGTCGTATAAGATTTTTTTTCAAAAAGACCATAAAATTCCATGATTTTATTTTTCAACAGGCTATTTTGTATTCCTGTTTCTATTACCTTTGCCGCCCTATGTTTTTGAGTGCAGGTGTAGTTGTTTCTTTAGTAGAAAATTCTTAGTGCTTTCAAATATTCATTTTCAGATTTTCTGAAGATGTTTTTTTATTTATTAAGAGATACAACAATTTCCACTCGCTAAAAAAGGAAATACAGATATGGCAACAGTAAAAAAAGAGAACAAACCAAAGTCGAATTTTTCGTCCATAACCATTGGCCTTGCTTCTCCAGATAGCATTCTGGAGCGCAGTTTTGGAGAAGTACTAAAACCTGAAACAATTAATTACAGAACCTACAAGCCTGAGCGTGATGGTTTGTTTTGTGAACGCATTTTTGGTCCGGTAAAGGATTATGAATGTGCCTGCGGTAAATACAAACGCATTAGATACAAAGGTATTGTATGTGACCGTTGTGGTGTGGAAGTTACCGAGAAGAAAGTACGTAGGGATCGTATGGGACATATCAAATTGGTAGTTCCTGTAGTACATATATGGTATTTTAAGAGTTTGCCGAATAAGATTGCTTATTTGTTGGGAATGAGCTCCAAAAAATTGGAGAGCATTATTTACTATGAGCGTTTTGCAGTTATACAACCTGGTATTAGAGAGGACAGGGGTTTGAAAGTGGCGGACTTGCTGAGCGAAGAAGAATACCTGGATATCATGGATAATTTGCCGAAAGAAAATCAATATCTTTCTGATGATGATCCACAAAAGTTCATTGCTAAAATGGGTGCTGAGGCTGTGCATGATTTGCTGGCCCGTACTCAATTGGATGAATTGAGCTACACACTTAGAAATGCAGCTGCCAACGAAACTTCTCAACAAAGAAAAGCGGATGCTCTAAAGCGTTTGAGTGTTGTTGAAGCCCTTCGGGATTCAGGAGCACGTATTAATAATAGGGCTGAATGGATGGTTATGCAGTACATACCTGTAATACCTCCAGAACTTCGTCCATTAGTGCCATTGGATGGTGGTAGATTTGCGTCTTCAGATTTGAATGATTTATACCGTCGTGTTATTATCCGTAACAACCGTTTAAAGCGTTTGTTAGAAATTAAAGCTCCTGAAGTAATCTTACGTAATGAAAAGCGTATGTTAC
>CALAGJ010000168.1 GCA_937892395.1 uncultured Parafilimonas sp. | reverse complement strand
TTCAATTCGCCCTTCGGGCAATGATTACGCACTAATAATTGCGAGTGAAGCGAAGCAAATAAATCATGGCAATCATTTAATCCTATAAATCATGGTTCTGACAATGACGAAGGCCCATCATAGCGAGGAGGCACGACTAAGCTTATTTAAAAAAGCCCTTTGGCGGGGGCTATTTTATGTTTTTATGAATGAAATTACTGTGGATGATTTGGGAATGGTTATTTATTTTTTTGCTGGTGGAGGGTTTGGATTTGGGATAGATTTTGGCGGGTTTGGGGGGTGTAGTGATATTTAACCTACTTAGCAATGTACCTATGTTGGTTTAATAATTTTAAAGAAATAAAAAGCTTATTTGATGATTTAATGTGTAAGGAAAAAGTAGATTGGTAAGTTGCATTGGTGCTGTTATTATTTTTTAATGCATGATATTAAAACATTTCCATCATTTTAAAACGAAAAATCGGGGGTCCATGTTGTTTTCAATCCGATTATTGATTTATTTTCCTAGTGAGATAGTTTTGAGCTGGTGCAATTTTTAGATTGATTTTTTAATGCGTAAGATGAAGAATATAAACAATGAAGACACTAAATTATACAAAGAAATTGCAGAGCAATTGGATTGTGGAAATACAGTTTTTCTGCATAAAGCAACAAAAAAATTAATTTGTATCCCAGACTCCTTAGATACGTTTAATGGAGAGTACTACTTTTTTGAAGCCGATTTTGAAGAGGTTGAGAAAAAATTTGACAACTATCTAAAATAGAAATAATGACAACCTATGCATCATTTGAAGTGATGGAAAATTTTATTGCTGAGGTCATCCCCAATAGTGCATTAAAGAATCATTTATTAAGAGCATAGAATCAAAATAAACCTTTTAGGGCTTTTAAATTTGAAATTGACAATGCAAGTGTATATCGTCAAAAATGGTTTGACTTTAAATCTGCTCAATATAGCAACTACGTTGAAAATTTTATTCGGGAAAATAATATATCACCTCATATTGATTAGCTAAGTAGCATAGAAATAAGCTTTAACCGACCATGATTGCTTGATCTGTATTTTGAGTGCAAGATGTCAGTAATTACAAACCATCGAATAGTAAAAATACAACTATCATTCAAGAAAATTAAAATCCCCTGTGTATTCACAATTTCCTAAACAGGCAGCGGGGTTATATTTGCGCAAAATTTTTGCATGTTACAAATACCTGTTATACGCCAAAACCCTGAAATTGTAAAAGAAAGATTGGCGCATAAATATTTTAAACAACCGGAGTTAATAGATGAATTATTGTTATGGGATGATAAAAGAAAACAACTGCAAACTGAAAGGGATAATTTACAATCGGAAGTAAACAAAGCTTCAAAGGAAATAGGCATGCTCATGGCTAAGGGAAATATAGATGCTGCAAATATGCTAAAGCAAAATGTAGCTACCTGGAAGGAAGCAATGAACAATACCGCATTGGATGAAGCAGCAGCGAAAGTGCAAGCCATATTGTATCAACTACCCAATTTGCCAGCTGCTGATGTACCTACAGGGCGTACACCGGAGGAGAATGAAGTAGTGAGAACTTTTGGTGATATACCTCATTTAATGACTGGTGCATTGTGCCATTGGGATATATTAAAAAACTATGCATTGGCCGATTTGGAATTGGGTACCAAAATTACAGGCAGTGGCTTTCCTGTATATACCGGGCAAGGTGCAAAATTTCAAAGAGCACTCATACAATATTTCTTAGACTTCAATACTGCTGCAGGTTATAAAGAATTTATTCCTCCCTTTATGGTAAACACAGACAGTGCTTTTGGCACGGGTCAGCTACCGGATAAAGAAGGACAGATGTACTATGCATCAGCAGACGATTTATACCTGATACCCACTGCCGAAGTACCCGTTACCAATATTTATAGAGATGTAATTGTAAAGCCCGAGCAACTGCCAATAAAGATGACAGCATGGAGTCCATGTTTTAGAAGAGAAGCAGGTAGCTATGGTAAAGATGTAAGAGGCTTTAACCGAGTACATCAATTTGAGAAGGTTGAAATTATACAGATTACACATCCTGAAAATAGTTATGATGTTTTGCAACAAATGGTAGAACATGTAGAAGCATTAATTCAATCTTTGGGACTTCCATATCGAATATTAAAACTTTGTGGTGGAGATATGGGTTTTGCATCCGCTATCACATACGACTTTGAAGTATATAGTGCCGCACAGCAAAGATGGTTGGAAGTAAGTAGTGTGTCAAATTTTGAAACTTTCCAGTCCAACAGAATGAAATGCCGTTTTAAAGATGATGCAGGAAAAATGCAGTTGGTGCATACATTAAATGGAAGTTCTTTGGCATTGCCACGCATTTATGCAGCCATACTTGAAAATTATCAACAGCAAGATGGCATTCATCTGCCAGCAGTATTGCATCCATATTTTGGTAGTACTATCATCAAATAGATATTATTTTTCATTAAATATCAATCAAAAATGGTCCACATCATGGGCCATTTTTCATCATATCAAAAAAAAGTTTCTATACTACAATAAAACTCGGCTCATCATTTCACGAAGTGAAAAAATACTTTACTGCTTTATAATCTTAAGGTGTTCATCTACACCCGGTGCGGTTATTTGCAAAATATATAGACCCGCTTCACCATTGGTAAGCACTTCCTGCATCGTTTTTTCAATAGTGCTGATTGTACCCGCTTTTTGATTCAACATATTGCCGGCATGGTTATACAGTGTGGCCACCATGTTTGCATCTGCCGATAGGCCTTGTATTTTTAATTGTATATGACCGAAAGTAGGATTTGGACTTACAGTAATCTTTGACTTTGTAGTAGTTGATTGCAATGCATTCACATTTTCATCCAAGTTGCCTGCTATAAGTCCCGCAGAAGTTCTTGTATTTACAGAAACAGGAGCTGTATAGGTAATATTGGCAAACATACGCATGCCTGGGGTAGTGGCATTTGTATTCCTTATTCTGATGGTGTACCATCCAGTATTGGAAGCGTTGAAACTGCCTTGTATTGGATTGGTATTGCTACTTATTCCGGAGCGACTACCAATACTGCTGTTATTGAAGCGAACTTCAATAGTTTGATTGCGTCCGTTTACTTCAGGATAGAGTTTTATGTTAATCGATTTTCCAGCCTCTGCATATATTCTTCCTACTGTGCGCCATGCAGTAGAGTTAGTAGGTAATGCACCACCCTGTTGCAAGGAATTTGGATTACTATCACCAAGATCATTTGCCATTTCCCATTCTTGTGTTGTTGTTGTTTCCCTACCGGGAATGTAGGTGGCCAAATAATTATACAAATCCTGCACATTGCTAAAACTCATACCACTTGGAATGGGTGCCCATACTGAATAACCATGACCCCTTGCGCCACTGATGGTATGTCCACATGGTGCTGTTTTTATCAATACCCTACCATCTGCAAATACTTGTGTAGTTTGTATGCCATGTGCGCCACTATAATCAATAAGGATTTTATTTTTTAACGCCGCACCCACAGTAACCCACACTTCCTGATCATCATTATTTGAACTCGTGGTGCTGTAAGCATCTGTAATACCGATTACGGCCCTTCCATTCCTTTCTATAACTAAGTGATTGCCTGCACTCCCTTTTTGATAAGAAGGGGCATCTCCACCTGTAAGCTTTGTGGGTACTGAATAGTCACCATTTTTAAATTGCAATTTTTGGTGGGATTGTATGATGTTTACTAAGTCTGCTCTTACCGGCAAATCTGTTGTATTGGTTGGTAAATGTGCATAGCGTTTGCCTGTAGTACCTACATCAAATAAATCTTCGAAAAACACAACTGGATTTCCGTCCATAGCAAAAATGGTGGCATATGCGGCATATAATCTTGGCTCACGGGCATCTATGTGCTGGCCATTACCACCAAGTTCAGATCCTGTATTCCATCCTGAATTATCTCCTAAAGATTTAGAATAATTTCCATTACCTAATAAAATTGGTCTATAAGTATCATGACTGTTTACAAAGGGAGATGTGCGATGTACCCGCATGCCACTATAATCCCAATACCTATAAAACTGTTGATCATCTACCAAGTTTTGTAAAAAATAATTGCCTTGTCCTGTTACCATACTATATAAACCTCCATTGGCACCGTAGCCTCTCAGGCTCAAATCAAAACTACCTGTTGCTATTTCTCCAGCACCTCCACGCAGATTGTTTACATAAGCATCTATTTCGCTTTTTCCCCCAATCCATTCACCTACAGAAAACATTGATGCTCCACCCTGTGCAAAAGTTGGTACAGTGTATTTTGTCTGATAGGTATAATCTTCTTGTACAGAAAGTGGAAAATGCTTAACAGCATCCCAACGCCAGCCATCAAAGTCAGTTTGCTTTTTTAACCACATCATCCAATCTCTTCCATTATTCAGCATATAGTTTGCAGTTTGAGAAGGATTATAATATGGTCTTACACTACCGCCCACACTAACCGAACCCGATGTGGGAATATTTGAGCTTTGTCCATACGCCTGATTATCATAGCTTATATCAGGGCCAAAAAATGCGGAACAAATGTCACCTGATGTGCAATTATTAAATTGGTTTGGATAAAAGTTGGGATAGTTCTTTGACCACCTACCATTTCTTGTCCAATAATCATCCGTGTTATCATTGATTAAAGGAGTGCCATAACTTACATATCTAAAATTTTTATACCCGTCTGAAGTTCTTGTAGAATAGGAGGATTCAGGATCACGACCTCCTTGGCCAGTATTGTTTCCGGCTCCATCTGTATGATTCAAAACGATATCTTCAATGGCTTCAATGCCATTTGCATGCATTACAGCAATCATGCGCAGCAGTTCATCCTTCGTACCCATGCGAGTACGATTATTTAATCCACCGGAGCCGCCTTTTTGAAATTTATCTCCAAGGTCATATTGGTCAAATGGGCTATAACCCACTTTACTTGTTTCTTGATTTTTATAGGCTGGTGGTACCCATACTGCATCCACACCAATTGCCTTTAATCTGGGGCTTAGTTCAGTGAGATAATTGCTCCAGGCATTTGGAAAATTATTATTCCAATAGTCCCACCAAAATCCTTGCAATACCACTTTTTTTACAACTGTTTGCGCTTTCAGCAAATGGGGATTACCCAATAGAGTCAATACAAATAAAACAAGAAGAATTAGTTGCTTAACTGTAAATTTTTTGCAAGTCATTTCCATATTTTTTAATGTCAATCGATAATAAATCAGCACAAATCATTTTCAACAGTTTTTATTTGAAAGCTAATTTCTATATTTTTTTTGGCAAAATCTGTGAATCGATTGCAAAATAATATTTTTCTTATAATGTGTATTATCTACACGATAATTTTTTTTACGGCAAGCGGATTCATTTGAGGGATCAGGAATGATTAGGTGGAAAATAATAAGTTGTATGAGTTGGCTTTTTCGCATTTGACTGCTACACCTTATTTTCGCAGCCGCCAAAAAGGCATTTATCAATAAAATAATATTATGTCATACGATGTTGTTGTAGTAGGAAGTGGTCCAGGTGGATATCCAGCCGCTATACGTGCTTCTCAATTAGGATTTAAAGTAGCAATTATTGAAAAGGAAAGTTTAGGTGGTATTTGCCTTAACTGGGGTTGTATTCCCACCAAAGCATTACTAAAAAGTGCACAGGTATATGAATACATGAAACACAGCAGCGATTATGGCATAAATGCAACAGGTATTGCACATGATTTTGGTGCAGTGATAAAACGCAGCCGTGGGGTGGCAGAAAAGATGAGTAAAGGTGTCCAATTTCTCATGAAAAAAAATAAGATTGATGTTATAATGGGCTATGGCCGGGTAAAGGGTAAAGGTCAAATAGAAGTAACAGCTGCCGATGGTAACAAACAACTGGTAGAAGCAAAATATGTAGTAATAGCTACGGGAGGCCGAAGCCGCGAATTACCAAATCTAAAACAAGATGGCGTTAAGGTAATTGGCTATAGAGAAGCAATGGTACTTCCTCAGCAGCCAAAGAGTATGATTATAGTAGGCAGCGGTGCCATAGGTGTGGAGTTTGCTTATGTTTATAATAGCATGGGTACAAAAGTTACGATTGTAGAATTTATGCCGCGTATAGTTCCTGTAGAAGACGAGGACATTTCAAAAGAATTAGAAAAGCAATATAAAAAACAGGGTGTTGAAATTTTTACCAATGCCAGTGTAGAGCAGTTAGATACAACTGGTGCTGGAGTAAAAGCAACGGTAAAAAAACAGGATGGCAGCACTTTTACTTTAGAAGCAGATGTTGTGCTTAGTGCAGTGGGCGTAGTAGCAAATATTGAAAACTTAGGATTAGAAGAAGCAGGTATAAAAACTGAGAAAGGAAAAATTATTGTAGATAAATACGGACAAAGCTCTGTAGCAGGCATTTATGCTTTGGGCGATTGTACTCCTGGGCAGGCATTGGCGCATGTGGCCAGCAAAGAAGGCGTTAATGTAGCTGAGCATATTGGATATATTGAGAAAAAATACCATCATTTGCCGGAGGCTATGGACTATAACAATATTCCCGGATGTACCTATTGCACACCAGAAATAGCAAGTGTAGGCTTTACAGAAAAAGCTGCAAAAGAAGCCGGATATGAAGTAAAAGTTGGCAAATTTCCTTTTATGGCCAGTGGTAAAGCAAGCGCTGCCGGTGCTACAGAAGGATTTGTAAAAGTGGTGTATGATGCTAAATATGGTGAGCTTTTAGGTACTCATATGATTGGTGCCAATGTAACTGAGATGATTGCAGAAGCTGTTACCGCAAGAAAGTTAGAAACAACTGCACATGAAATTTTAAATGCAGTACACCCACATCCTACCATGAGTGAAGCTTTTAAAGAGGCAACAGCTGTGGCTTATGGTGAGGCTATTGACCTATAAAATCATAAAAATAACAATGCATGCATTGCGTATAAAAACTATGCATGCATAAATAAGGTGAAGTGCATGACAATGCTTTATGCTGTACATGCTATGCTCTATTCAACGAACAACGAAATCTGATTGTACAAAAGAAACAAGCAGATTTTCCAAAAATTTAAGAAAATAATTTATGCCATTGCAAGCAGGTATTGTAGGATTGCCAAATGTGGGCAAATCAACCCTTTTTAATGCAGTAAGTAATAGTGCAAAAGCACAGGCTAGCAACTATCGTTTCTGTACAATTGATCCCAATGTAGGATTAGTAGATGTACCGGATAGCAGACTGATAAAACTTACCGAATTGGCCAACCCACAGCGTGTAGTGCCCACACAAATAGAAATAGTAGATATAGCGGGCTTAGTGCGTGGTGCAAGTAAAGGCGAAGGATTGGGAAATAAATTTTTAGCAAACATTAGAGAAGTAGATGCTATCATACACGTGGTAAGGTGCTTTGAAGATGAAAATATCCTAAGAGATGAAGGTGCCATTAATCCGGTGAGCGATAAAGAAATTATTGATACAGAACTGCAACTCAAAGACTTGGATAGTGTAGAGAAAAAAATACAGCGTACCGAAAAATTGTTGCGTACTGATCCAAAGTTAAAAGCAGAATTGGATGTATTGATGCGTTGTAAAACGCAGTTGGAAAAAGGAAAAAGTATCCGTGGTTTACAGTTAGATAAAGATGAATTAGTAGCAGTTGCAGATTTATTTTTACTCACCAATAAACCCGTGTTGTATGTAGCAAATGTGGATGAAGTTTCTATGCATACCGGCAATAAATATTCTGAACAATTGCATAAAGCAATACTAGAAGAAAACGCCGAAATGATCATCATGAATAATTCTATTGAGGCGCAAATAACCGAAATGGATAATGCAGATGATAAGCAAATGTTTATGGAAGAATATGGCATGCATGAGCCTGCTTTAGATAGGCTGATACACGCAGCCTATGCTTTATTGAATCTTTCTACTTACTTCACCGTTGGTGAAAAAGAAGTACGAGCCTGGACGATACAAAAAGGTTGGAAAGCGCCACAGGCGGCAAGTGTTATACATAGCGATTTTGAAAAAGGATTTATCAAAGCAGAGGTTATTGCTTATGAAGATTTTGTGCAATATGGTAGCGAATCTGCATGTAGAGATACTGGAAAACTTCGTATAGAAGGAAAGGAGTATTTAGTGAAAGATGGCGATATCATGCATTTCAGGTTTAATGTATAGACCATAATATTTTAAATCCAATCAATTGTAGCATCAGCATGAAATTATTAAAATATAAAAGCTGGATACTACTTATTGTACTGGGTATTATTTGGTTTATATTCTCAAGAAACCCAATACTTACAGAGCAGTATTATAGCAATGGTTTATATCCTTACCTCGCAGTCGTACAAAGGGCCATTTTGGGATGGAATCCAATAAGTATTGGTGATATACTTTATGCAGTTCTGATCGTATGGCTTTTGTATAAAATCTATAAATTTTTCAAGGAAAAAAAATATAAAAGAAACGTTGGTTCAAAGCTCTTGCATCTCACAAAACTGATACTCACAGTATGGCTTTGCTTTCAGATGATATGGGGATTAAATTATAACCGAGCCGGCCTTGCATTTCAGACGAAATATATTCCTGCTACTTATAGCACAGACACATTAAGCCTGCTTACACAGTACTTGATTGATTGTGTCAATATAGAAAGAAAAAGTCTCGGCAGTACATTCCAATTTCCCGAATGGGATGATTTAAAGACTACCTGTATCAGTGCTTATCATGCCTCAGAGAAAAAATATCCTTTCTTTCATTACAATGCATCATCTATTAAAAAATCAATGTATGGAAGACTCGGAAATTATATGGGATTCTTAGGGTACTACAATCCTTTTACAGGCGAGGCACAATTGAATAAATATATACCAGATGTTGTAAAACCTTTTACACTCTGTCATGAAATGGCACACCAGTTGGGCTATGCCAGTGAAAGCGAAGCCAGCTTTGCCTCATATCTTACTTGCATGGAAAGCAAGCATCCATTGCTTGTATATAGTGCTCACTTTGATGTATTGCTATATGCGCTTGGGGAGCTGCATTACAGAGATAGCATTCAATATAAAAATAGAATAAGCACATTGGCTACAACAGTAAAAGCAGACATCAACACCTATCGGGAATATGCTAATGCATATACTAATCCATTAGAACCATTTATCAATAATATGTATAGCCTTTTTTTACAAGCAAACAATCAAGAAGCGGGCATACAAAGCTATGACGAAGTTGTAGCATGGGTAAATGCTTATGAAGAAAAAAAAGAAATGCCCTATAAAATATTAAACGGTTTGCAGAGAAATAAATAAAGTATTAAAAATTAATAATTTGGTAAAAAAGAAGTATTTATACAGCTTAACATGTACATAAATGCTTTCTGTTTGTAGTTGTTTCATATTTAAAAATACAAATGCATCAAAGAATAAAATATTTTTTTTCAATTATAATATTGATTTCAATAAATGCAAATAGTCAGGTAGAAACTAAGCAATTTGTGTATGCATTGAAAGTACATTCGGGTTTTGTACTTCCCCATTCAATTTACACAAAAAATACGAAAGGGGCTAGGCCATTTGGTTTTGAGGTTGATATTGCACACATAGATACTAGTCGGCAAGTTTACAATACATATCGGTGTTTTCCACGAAGTGGCATTACCCTAAATTACGCTGATATGGACTATGGATTCTTGGGAAACAGTTTTTGCGCAGCTTATTTTTTAGAACCTAATTTTAGAATAAATAAACGAACTACTTTACAAGTTAATGGTACAATTGGGTTATCCTATCTAACGAATCCTTTTGATAGTATTAAAAACCCGGACAATCAAAATTATAGTTTGGCTATTAGTGCTTTATTAAAGGTAGGTGTGGGGCTGAGCTATAGCGTATCTCCCCATACAAGTTTA
>CALAGJ010000167.1 GCA_937892395.1 uncultured Parafilimonas sp. | reverse complement strand
TGTATCAACGTATCATTTGAAGCTACCACCGAACAAATGATAGCTGTACAAGTAGTAGATATTACTGGTCGGTTAACAACTGCCCAAAATGTTATCACTACACAAGGCAGCAACGTAGTATCGTTTGATGTAACCCAAATGCTACCCGGTTATTACATTGTTGTAATAAATAATGGGGTAACTAAACAACATGCCAAATTTGTTGTAATGCGCTAAACCATTGTGTTATTTGGTGATGATAAGAGGGGGTATTTCTTCAAAAAAAGAAATACCCCCTCTTTTTTTATTTGCTACTTAATTGGCTTAACTAAATACTTGTTGCTCATCATAAACCTATCAATCTGTACTTTTTATTTTGGAGATTATAAAACTACTTACACCAAACTATACCAAACAAACTTTTACTATTACAGCCAAATAACTATTTAGTTTAATTATTTGGGCAGATAAAAAACAACCACATTGGTTTATTTATTAACCAAAGTAGCTTTGTACAAATCAGCCGTTTAATACTTGGTAAAAACAGGCAATTAATGTACTAAAAAAGGCAATCTAA
Organism: uncultured Parafilimonas sp.; assembly: GCA_937892395.1. Taxonomy (GTDB): domain Bacteria; phylum Bacteroidota; class Bacteroidia; order Chitinophagales; family Chitinophagaceae; genus CALAGJ01. Next base: position 2,604 of record CALAGJ010000167.1, on the reverse strand, counting down.
CTATTTATTTTGCTAAACAAACTATACACATAGCTAAACCAATAATTACAAACGCTAAACCAAATAATTGCATTTTTAAACAATCAAGAACCCCATTCTGTATATAATGCAGTAGGTTCAAAGGTTGATATTGATTGGCAAATAACTAAACTGAAAGCATGAAACAAGTTAAAAAAGAAAATCTCCCTACCAAAATTTGTATGGCCTGCCAGCGTCCATTTTCCTGGAGAAAAAAATGGGCAAAAGTGTGGGAGCAAGTAAAATATTGTAGCGATAAATGCAGGTCAAAAAAATAGGTATGAAAAAAATATTTATTCTTTTTCCCAATCAGTTATTTAAAGATATCAGTGTTTTGCAAAGTGTAGATGCTGTTTATTTAGTAGAAGAATATTTATTTTTTAATCAATACAAATTTCACAAACAAAAGATTGCTCTGCATAGGGCGAGTATGAAATATTATGAAGCATACTTGCGGCAGTTGGGCATTCATGTTGTGTATATTGAAGCTATATCTCCTGAATCAGATATAAGAAATTGTATAAATACCTTATCAAAAATTCCTATAAATAATATAAGCTATTATGATGTATGTGATGATTGGTTACAAAAAAGAATAACTACATCATGCCATCTTCATAATATTGAAATCAATGAACTTGCAACTCCACTATTCATCAATACAAAAAAAGATTTAGAAGTATATTTCGAAGGAAAGAAAAAATATTTTCAAACAGATTTTTATATTCAACAGCGTAAAAAATTAAAAATACTTGTTGATGAAAATGGAAAGCCATTAGGTGGCAAATGGAGCTATGATGCAGACAACAGATTAAAATATCCTAAGAATAAAACTGCTCCAAAAATATCATATCCGGATACTTCAATTTTTTATGATGAAGCAGTATCTTATGTTGAAAAATTTTATACAAATAATTATGGAAATATTGCTGCGCAAAACATTTATCCAACTACACATCTGCAAAGTGAAATTTGGCTTCAGCAATTTCTTTATGAACGATTTCACGAGTTTGGCGAATATGAAGATGCCATAGTAGATCAAGAAAATATCCTGCATCATAGTGTCCTCACTCCAATGTTGAATATTGGATTGCTTCTTCCTTTGCAAATTGTACATTCAGCCTCTGAGCATGCTACAAAAAATAATATTTCCTTAAACTCCTTAGAAGGGTTTATCAGACAAATAATTGGTTGGAGAGAATTTATACGCGGCGTTTATTTGTATAAAGGAAAAGAAGAGCGTACTACCAATTATTGGAATTTTACTAAGTCCATACCCCAATCATTTTACACTGCTACCACACATATTGAACCCATAGATACTACGATTAAAAAATTATTACAAACTGCATACAATCACCATATAGAAAGGTTGATGTTATTGGGAAATTTTATGCTACTCTGTGAGTATCATCCAAACGAAGTGTATAAATGGTTTATGGAAATGTATATTGATGCTTATGACTGGGTAATGGTACCCAATATTTATGGCATGAGTCAGTTTGCAGACGGTGGCCTTATGGCAACCAAGCCATATATAAGTGGCAGTAGCTATGTTTTAAAAATGAGCAATTATACAAAGGGCCATTGGTGTAGCACTTGGGATGCATTGTTCTGGCATTTTATGAATAAGCACAGAAAATTCTTTTTATCCAATCCACGTTTGGGTATGCTCATTCGCACTTATGATAAAATGAGTGAGGATAAAAAATTTGCAATATCTAAAATCATTGATGGAATAGAAAAAAAAGGCTTATTTAGATAAAATTAATATCCAAACCTAAAATATTTGACTTGCATTTTTATAATCGTAATACTATATGCAAAAGCATTTTTTTTCATTTATTATAGTTCACGATATCTTCTGACATAAAATCAGTTATCACTAAATCTTTTTTTGAGTTTCATAAAAAAAACAATAAAATATCTACAAAAAGAGGATGTGGTGTATGAACATAAAAAAAGCCTCCCAAAGGAGGCTAAAAAATATGGCAGCTACCTACTCTTCCGCATTGTTGTGCAGTACCATCGGCCATGAGGGGCTTAACTTCTCTGTTCGGAAAGGGAAGAGGTGAACACCCTCGGAAATACCACCATAAAAACTTTACTATCAATAACATTAATAGTGTAATAAAGTACATATTGGGATTGCTTTCTCACAAAAGTGGACTTCGGAAAAACCGAAATTAAAAAAAATTAAAGCTTACGGGCAATTAGTACTACTCGGCTATGCTGTTACCAGCTTTACACCTGTAGCCTATCAACGTCATAGTCTCTGACGACCCTTAAAAGTAAACTCATCTTGTGGAAGGTTTCACGCTTAGATGCTTTCAGCGTTTATCCTTGCCGTACATAGCTACTCTGCATTGCACCTGGCGGCACAACAGATACACCAGCGGTACGTACGACCCGGTCCTCTCGTACTAAGGTCATGTCCTCTCAATTTACTAGCGCCCATCACAGATAGGGACCGAACTGTCTTGCGACGTTCTGAACCCAGTTCACGTGCCACTTTAATCGGCGAACAGCCGAACCCTTGGGACCTTCTCCAGCCCCAGGATGTGACGAGCCGACATCGAGGTGCCA
>CALAGJ010000166.1 GCA_937892395.1 uncultured Parafilimonas sp. | reverse complement strand
ATTCACATTAGTACAGCTTTTGCATTTGCACAGATAAAACCGGATACAGACCTATTTGATTTAACAACCATTCCTACAATACCTGTGGGGGAATGGAAAAACCATATTAGCAATGTATTTGAAGCGGGTGTTGCTGCTGCATATCCGGTAATTGCTACCATTAAAACCACTTTATATGAACTTGGTGCTGTATATGCATCTATGACCGGTACAGGCAGCACAGTATATGGACTGTTTCCAAAAAATCAATCTGTACAGCTATCTTTCCCGCCGGAATGGATACTTAAATCTTAAATAAAATTATGTCAGTTACACTCATCATTATCATCATAACCGGCTTGGTATCCTATACGGCATTTACAAATGGAGAAATTATGGATAAAATGATTTTTTATCCGCCAGCCATCAGCCGGGACAAACAGTGGTATCGTTTTTTTAGCAATGGATTGCTCCATGCAGATTTTGGGCATTTACTTTTCAATATGTTATCCCTCTATATGTTTGGAGAATTGGTAGAAGATAAGTTTAAAGAAATTTTTAATGATAAAGGTACATTGCTGTATTTGATTATGTACATCACGGCATTGGCTGTATGTTTACTGCCTACCTACTTTGACAATAAGGATAATTATCATTACCGTAGTTTGGGTGCAAGTGGTGCTGTGTCAGCAGTTGTATTTGCAGGTATATTTTTATATCCATTAAATGAGATTGGATTATTCTTTATACCACCCATTATACCGGGTTTTATTTTTGCACCCATCTATCTTTTTATATCAGCATACCTATCAAAAAGGGGAGGTGATCATATCAATCACTCAGCACATATATGGGGCAGCATATATGGTGTGGCTTTTACGATTATAGCCTGTTTGGCATTTAGCGATTTTAGACCTGTGTCCAGCTTTCTGGATCAGATTCTGTCGTATTTTTCTTAGTAAGTGAGCAAGGTTGAATGCAAATATTGATTTGACAATGATTTGTGGTAGATGCCTTTATGCATTGTATGACCGTACATAGTGCATTGTAAGTTCGGTCATGTTGCATTTTATGTCCGTACAGGGGGCATTGTAAGTGAGTACAACGTGCATTGTAAGTGCGTACAAAAGGGATTGTACAGAAGGGGAACTAAATTGCCAAACCGAAGATATTTATCAAAGAACTTTTTTAATAAAGGGAAATGATTATTTACCCTTCGGGCAATGAGCAAGAAAATGAGGTGGGCAATGATGGTGAATGAGATTCATAAGAGAAGTATTTAATACATTATTTTCGATGTGGTTTTTGTTCACACGAAATGCCTTATCGATGTAGTTTTCACTACACTATGATTTTATGTAAGCTTTGCTACAAATGCTAAATACTTATGATGGTAAAAGCACTTCTTTGGAATAGGTAGGCGGCGGCAATACTTACTTTTCCCTTTATCCCTCCATATATGGGACGTTCGTGATTTGTAGTTGTATATTTTTATTGTATTGTAACCGATTCTTTTGGTGTAACTCCCCATATTTGATTATGCAGTAAGAAAAAACTACTAAAGAAAATGATAGCAAGTAGAAACTATTGTAAAATCAATCGTACTTTTTTATTAGTCGTTTTATCTTCAATTTTCTCTGGTGCTGGAGTTAAGGCATTTTTAAAATGTAGAATCTTATCTGCACAGATACCTAAGAATTTGGCGATGTTGTCCAATACCTCAATTGTAACATCCTTTTGTACACTTTCAATTGGGGATTGATTTCAAAATTGCAATTGCTACCATTCGAATACGGAGTAGTTGAAAACATGCATCTAGATAAAATCAGAAATTACCATTAGAAAGGGTAGTGGAAATTCAGATTTAAAAATAGAACAACAAAGAAGATATTTCACAGAAAAAGCCGCTATAAAAGCGGCTTTTTCTGCATCAAATTATTTGCTATTGTGCGTCAGTAACTGTACGCATATTTACTTGCTTGGTAGTATTAAACTGACTTACATATCCTTTGAATGTGATAGAGCCTGTAGGATAATTTGTATTTGCAAAAAGAGCACTGCTACTCGTAAATGATACAATGGTACCAGATGCATCTGTTACCGTTGTTGATCCTTTAAATGTGCCACTTGTACCTCCACTTAGGGTAGCATTATTAATCTGAACCAAAGTACTTTCCCATGTTTCAAAATTATCATTTACCTGCTGAGTTGTAGCTACTCTTGGAGCTATAGTGCCTGTTCCTGTTTTTGTGGCAGCAGATAAATCTAAATTACTTACCTGAAGCCATCCATTAAATTCACCAAGACTTCCACCAGTTACATTTACTTCCAATTTATCTCCAATATTAAAACTATGATTTGCTGTAAATCTTACTACAATGCCAGATAATCCATCGCCTTGTTGTAAAACTATATTTTGTCCATTCAGATTACCACTTGTTCTATCTGATATTACAATACCAGTAATTTTCTTGTCTGTGGGTGCATCAGTTGTGCCTGTGCCTGGGTATAATGCACGCAATGCAGATATATCAATGGGTGAGGCTACACCGCCACCTCCACCAGTACATCTATCGCCATAAAACCTAATATCAGTGGTATCTCTGATATAGAGCTGTTTTGTGCTGCCAAAAACACTATAAATTGCAGTAATGGTACCATTCCCTCCTGGTACAGTAAGATTTGCAAAATCTGAATAGCCACTGTTTCTTAAAACAATACTTTGTCCATCACAATTTTTTAAAGTAAAGTTTACACTCTTTGGAGAGGAACCGGATATAGCATAAGTTTTTCCAAGATCAGCAGATTGAAATTCAAAATTTTCTAATTGAATTAATTTATTCTGATAGCTGTCATTTAAAGATGATACTGATACCACTTCTGGTATTACCGCATTATTAAAACTTCCTTTTACGATATATTCATCTACAAGATCTGATGCTATTTCGTTTATAGCACCATCTGAGTCTACACTACCACCTATTTGAATATTGTTGTTGTAATCCCCAAGGTAAAGTCCTTTCACTTTGATAAACACTTGACGGCCCACAGGAAAATTGGTATAAAGGTTGAATAATTCCACTTTTACATCAATACCACCAGTGGCATCTTGTAAAATAAATTCTTTATAAAAATTACCACTACTATCATTTGCAATTACAATTCCTTCTATTACATCATCTGTAGTTATTTCCTCATAACTACCAAACTCATGCAGGGCTTTCAACTCTGCAATTGTGATGGTGGCATTAATATTTGGTGCCACATAAGCCGGTGGTTCATCAAACTTTTTATTGCAGGAAATCATGCCCACAGTCAATGAAATAATAAACAGAGCTATGAAACCGATACGAAATTGCTTAACTGAAAACATATTGTTGAAATTGAAATTTTTGTAATTAATAATTTAGAATCTTAAAGTGGCACTGATGAAATAATTTAAACCAAATGCATAATAATACTTGGCAGGAAATTCATTTGGGTTTGCAGTACCTACATCATACCTCAATTGCTCAAACCCACCGGAAATGATATCTTGGTTGTTGAGCAAATTATTTACACCTGCATATATTGCTAGGAATAAGGGTTTCTTTTTGGGCCCAATTGTAGTAGGTAATTTCCAGCTATATCCACCAAAAAAGTCGATGGTATATTGAGCATCTAAACGCTGCTGAGCCAATACTTCGTTATATAAAGGGGTGCCTTTGGTAAGGTCTTTTACTGCATCGTAGGTTCTGCGAACCGGATTAAAATCCAACCACATCTGATCAAAATAATTTCCGGATAAACTCAAAAACCAAAACTTTGGACTACGATAGGTAATGCCAAAATTGTATGCCTCCTGCGGGCCCGGTACCCGATAGTTTTGACTATAAATTGAATCTGAGGCCAACACATCAGCAGTATTGTCTAATGTGGTAGCACTATATTGGCGGCTGTTATAATAATAACGACCCACTGATGCTGCTCCGGTAAGGGTAACATTGGGCAACACTTTTGCTTCAAAGCCAAACTCACCACCAAAATAAAGGCGGTCTATATTGCGTATAGCATAGTTAACAAAATTAAAAAATTTATCATTATAGAAGCTCAATACATTCATGCCATCATTCATCTGAGTATAAAATCCTGAAAGGTGAATTTTTAGTTTTGGCGCATTCAAAATATATCCAGCCTCTATTGTTTGGATTTTTTCGCTAGTGAGGTTATCTTGTATAAAATCCCGAGTACGCAACGCCACATAAGCATTTTCAAAATAGGGTGCACGGGTTAAATAAGCTGCATTTGCAAACAAATAATTTCTACCATTCA
>CALAGJ010000165.1 GCA_937892395.1 uncultured Parafilimonas sp. | reverse complement strand
TGGCTTAAGTCGTACAACTCTATATCAAAGAACTTCCCTTGCAATAAGCGGGACAAGCATTTAACTCTGTGCCGCCATTAAACTTATGCCGGTTGGCAGCCCCGCCTGCATTGGTGGTTAAAGCCCTTATCTCTCCGCCAAAAGGATAATAACCATTTTCCTGTAGCAGTGCGGAATAAACATTGCTCTATTGCTACTTTATTTCCAACGCAGAGTACAAAAAAAACTTTTAATACGTTCTGTTGGCATCATAGTAAGCCTTCTTATCGCTGTATCTGCTTTGCGGCTCATTAAAGATGTTACAATGATTTCTTCCCCATTTTTTGCCAGAATACGAATAAAGTAATAGCACTCCATAGCGGTCAACGGAATACCATTTCTATCAATACTGGCAGATTTATAAACAATTGCCATCGCCAATTCATCGCTATTAAATCTGCGCTCATCCCCATTTTTTCTTACAATAATTCTACTATCAGTAATTTCTATTTCTTCTCCAAAATTTCTAACTGTGTATTCAATATGAAGATATAAAGCAGGGATAGTAAAAATGGAATGAAAAATTCCGGCTACAATAGCATAATCTCTATCAAAATCAAAATACCACCAGCCTGCTAATAGCAAAACAGTAGTTACTATTGTATATGATAAAGAAATAAAATGAGCTTTAAATGTTTGTCTTAAAATCATAACTATCTTCCTGGTAACCAGCCACTTCTTAATGCATTTTCAAAATTAGCCAAATAGGCAGACATTTGCTGACGCCATTGCATATATCCGTCATACATCATCTCTGTAGCCCAAAAACCGCCACCAACTGTAGTTCCTGCTACGGCACCCCATGGTCCTCCCAATTCAGAGCCAATAACCGTTCCCCAAACCATAGAGCTATATGTGCCATAAGTCCTATACGCAAATCTACCACCGCTAATTTCCCCATTTCTCATTGAATTGTAGTCAACATATGTATTAACACCAGCACTGGCATATCCAATTGTTCCTAAGCCTCCTCTTATCTTGCTGAGGGAACCATAGCCTCTGCTAAAACTTCTAAAGGTCCCTATTTTGTTATTCATTGATAATGAAGTTCTATAATTAAGCATCCCCAATTGCGTTGCTCCGATTCCTCCCTCTAAATATCCGGCGTAATTCAATGATTCATTTACATTGTTTAGTGTAAAGCCTGCACTCATTGCTTCCGCAGCCCTCAAATGCTCCTTCATTTTCACCGTGCTCACAAACATAGTCCCGACAATTACTTCATCAGGCCTGTTTGAATAATTCGCATACCCCACATCAAACCCACTTCTGGTAGGTGACTGCCTTACATTCGTTAGCGTTCTCCCCGTTCCTGCCCACAGTTTCTCATAATACCGTTGCACTTCTCCGGGGCTTATACTCAGCACCTGCTTGGTAGTAATGCCATTTATGGAACTGTAATTACCGCCTCCCACTCCATGATTATACCAGTCAAAGAAGCCCTCATCGTTCCATTCAAACTCTGCCTCCCACGGTGCTTTATAGTATCCGTCAACTCCTCTTTGCAGGCCCGGCCTGGCCACATACCCTGCTCCGCTTACTAACAACCCCGTAGGATCATTATACATTACGGGGCTGTTGGCTCCAAACTGGTAAGGTGTAAGGTGCGTCGTAGCCTCCGCCATAGCACCCACACCCGTAAACAGTCCTGTAGTGGCATCATACCTCCTGAAAGGGGTTTTGCCTGGTGGTCTTTTTTGTTTTAATGGCCCAGGCAGCATTCGCCAAGATCTGTAGTTTTATTTTGGTGGCTTAAGTCGTACAACTCTATATCAAAGAACTTCCCTTGCAATAAGCGGGACACGCATTTAACTCTGTGCCGGCATTAAACTTATGCCGGTTGGCTGCCCCTCCTGCATTGGTTGTTAAAGCCCTTATCTCTCCGCCAAAAGGATAACAACCATTCTCCTGTAGTAGCGGGCCCGTATATGCGTCACCTGCAGGTTATCCCAGAATACATTTACATTGGGTTGGTTACTTACATAAATGTAAACATAGCCGTTTTTTGTTATTGAACGATTATTTAATAGAAAAGTTTTTAAGGTTTTGCCTCCCCCTACTTGTTCATAATAAGTGTTTGGTAGCGAATGCTACATAAAAGCACGGCGTAGGCTAAGCCATAAGCCGAGTGTTCGTTTTTAGATTTACAAACTACGCCGAGTTGGGGTTCTTATCATCGTGGAAAGGACAGCATATCATTTTGTTACGGTTGGGTTTTAGATTGTAATGCTCTAATACTGTTTCTATTGATAGCCTTTGAAGTACCTCTTTTATATCCATAAATTATTTTTTGTCATTTTTGACCAATGCAAAGATAAAATAAAATTTCCATTTATGACAAGTTAAATAGGTCAAATAAATTAACTTATTGCCTATACTTGTCAAAATGATTAACTTTGCATCAAATATTCATCGTATGACTGTAGGCGAAAAAATAAAGCAACTCCGTAAGGATAAAGGGTTACAGCAAAAAACTGTAGCTACTGATGTGGGTTTTGACCAAAGCAATTACAACAAAGTAGAAAATGGCAAACGTGAGCCGTCTGTGGAAGTATTGCAAAAACTATCTGTGATACTGGGTGTTACAGTTGATGAACTGCTAAACCCTGATAATAAACAACAACCTACTCCCGTAACCGTAGAAGATAAAACGGTTTCAGAAAAAATAAGGCTGGTAGAACAGTTGGAAGAAGAAGATAAAAACGTGATTTATAAAATGCTTGATACTATGCTTACAAAAAAGAAGTTTCAAGATTTTTTTCAGCAAAATATTTCAGTAAAATAAAATAATTGAACAATGAAAGTATTGATAGATATACCCGACAATGAGGCGACTTTCGGAATGAAAGTTTTAAAAAGCCTTTCCTTTGTAAAAAAGGCAAAGCCTATGACTGCTGCTGCTGTTGGCTTATGGGATGACCTTAAAGAAGCTGCAGAACAAGTACGCTTACACAAACAGGGAAAAATAAAATTGAAAACTGCACAAGAGCTTTTAAATGAGTTATAGCATTATCCCTACACACCGCTTTGAGAAAGAACTCAAACGGCTGGCTAAAAAATTTCCTTCGCTAAAAAATGAATTTGCAGAACTGATTACAGAAATTATTGAAGACCCTGAAAGTGGTACTTTCATTGGTAATAACTGCTATAAAATTCGTTTAGCTATTGGTAGCAAAGGAAAAGGCAAAAGTGGTGGGGCAAGGATTATTTCTTATTTGTACATAGAGACCGAAACGGTTTATCTACTTACCATTTATGACAAAGGCGAAAAAGAAGACTTAAAACCAAACGAACTCAAGGATATGATTGATAGTTTGGAACTGGATGTATAAAAGCAAAAGCCCGAACTAATCGGGCTTTTGCTTTAGTATATTTCGTTAAAATGTTTTAAGCACAACCGAAGCTCTTTGGCTTCTTTCAATAGTTTTCTTTCCAATTCATTTTTTGCATTATACTTAGTAAAGTATTCAGCATTCAAATTGATTTCTTCCTTACTTGCTTTTGTCATTATTAACCTAATAAGCTGTTTTAGATGTAGCGTTTTTGTCTTATCGTCATAGTCTGGCATTTTTCCATTCTGTAACATAAAAACAATAACTTCTAAATGATCTTCTATATTCTCGTATGAAATAGAAATTCTCCTTTCGTTATCAGTAAATTCTACATCATAAAAAGCATTGCCGTTTACGATTTCATTCCCTTTCCTAAAACCAAATTCAGTTTCAAGAAATGAATAATACAATTTTACAGTTTCAATATATTCTAAATCTTCTACCATCACTTAATAATTTGAAATGCGTTAGGATGAAGCTTTAAATAATTTTTCATCATATTTTGCTCCATCTGATAGAATATACTTGGGTTGGCTCTCGTGGCATCTAATCCTATATCTAAAATAGGTCTGCCACTTCGCATTTGTTGTAAAATCCATTGACGATTATAAGTCATCATTTGACTTGTAACTTGATTTGCTGAACCTGTAAACTTAGGCATATTGTTAAGTATTACAGAGCCAGGATTTTTTGCTGCTGCTGCACTAACTCTTGCCATTCCTTCTCCAACAATTGTCTGTCCCCCCTTAGCGGCAACTACACTTTATGCTCTTTATACCTTTTTGCAATAATTTTTAACTTGCTCCCTGTTGAGTTCAATTCAATTTTATAAGCATTCAATTTTACATCGCTCATTGCTCCTTTCCATTTTGAATTGAAGTTATCCAAATCTTCATCTTCACCATTTATCAATTCAGCACTTAAAATCGTTTCATCACATACTACTCCGAAATTTAGATTAAAAGATGCCCAATAAACATCTTCAAAAATAAAAATAGATTTTTCTTTATTTTCTGGCCATTCAATTTCAAGTAAAATAATATCCTTTACCCCTGGATTAGTCCTATCTATTTGAATGTTTTTAATTGTAGCATCGTGCCAATAATATTCGTTAAAATTCATACTCCTTATTATTATTTTGTTTACCACCAAGGCCATTTACTTGCTTCAAAAATGTGCCCTCCATTATTTAAATGAAAATGACTTTGATTTGGGCCTTTAAAACCTGAAGGAGTCGCAGGGTCAATTCTTAGTTTTTCAACAAACTTTCCGTTTTGCATCACCCCATAATTTGAACTTCGGTGAGCATTTTCAATAAACTCTCCTGGTATTTTAGCTCCTTTAGGTAGCACAACTCCTTCTTTCGTAACTAGAAAAATTTTACTTTCAGCTTGTGTTACCCCCTTAGCTGCCTTCTTCATGGCCAGCTTTTGCATGTTGGCTCTTATTTTTGCCCACAATGCTTTTCTTCCGGCAATCATCAATGCTGCTTCTCCGCTTGGAAAGTCTGCAATATCAATTGCAATAGAGATTACATCAACAGTCCATCCTGCCACATCCAACCAGTCAACACCCCTTTTGGCCTGAGCATTATCCCAACTCACAAATCTGGTGCCTACAACAACATCCTGCAACCCAGTTTCTGAAACTTTATTGCTATGCCCTGTAAATGGCTGCCAAAAACCAAATTCCCCCCTATAAAAATCAAGTTTCTCACCGGGCCGTTTTTTGCTCAGCACCTGCTTGGTAGTAATACCATTTATGGAGCTGTAATTTCCCCCTCCCACTCCATGATTATTCCAGTCAAAGAAGCCCTCATCGTTCCATTCAAACTCTGCCTCCCAGGGTGCTTTATAGTATCCGTCAACTCCTCTTTGCAGGCCAGGCCTGGCCACATACCCTGCCCCGCTCACAAGCAACCCCGTCGGGTCATTATACATCACCGGGCTGTTCATGCCAAACTGGTACGGCGTTAAATGCATCGTTACCTCCGCCATAGCATCCACACCTGTAAACCTTCCTGTAGTGGCATCATACCTCCTGAAAGGGGTTTTGCCTGGTGGTCTTTTTTGTTTTAATGGCCCAGGCAGCATTCGCCAAGATCTGTAGTTTTATTTTGGTGGCTTAAGTCGTATAAATCTATATCAAAGAACTTCCCTTGCAATAAGCGGGACACGCATTTAACTCTGTACCTGCATTAAACTTATGCCGGTTGGCAGCCCCGCCTGCATTGGTGGTTAAAGCTCTTATCTCGCCGCCGAAAGGATAATAACCATTTTCCTGCAAGAGCGGGCTGAGTATATGCGTAACCTGTAAGTTATCCCAATATACATCTACATTGGGGGTTTGATTACTTACTTAAATGTAAACATAGCCGTTTTTTGTTATTGAACGGTTATTTATTAAAAATACATATAACTACTAAACTCAACGTCCCACCAGTGGAGACTTTGCGGGGAAGGGAATCCATTTCATCATTCAAGATTATAATCTAAAACATAAACATTCCTGTTTGTTATAACCTGTGTGCACTTAATGTTTGGAGTGTACCGCTTAATTTTAGTAACCAAGGGGAGTTCTTTTACTGCCCATGCTGCGTATTTATCTGCTTCTTCCTTTGACATATTAATAGCACTGTCTTCCCAACCTTTCCGAAATATAAATTCTTGTGTCCATTTGCCTGTTTCTTTGTTTTTAATAGATATTTTAAATGGGATTATCTCTAATACATTTCCTATTGAATCAAAATAACAATCAACATCAAGGATAGCAGAATATTTCTTTTGCTTAAACCCAAAACTATCCGGTAAGTTAATTATTTTTGGGTACTCAGTTTGAAAACATGGCGAAAAACGATGATGCCCATGGTATGTTTTATCTTCTTTTGGCTTTTGTGCTGTACAGCCAGATTGAATTAGAAATAGCGATATTAAATATATTAAAATTATCTTTTTCATTTCATTATTTTTTTTTGAATTGTTGAAGCTAAGGGTGTAATAAATTGTAAATCAAATAGCCGCCCATACTTACATCTATCGGCCCACAATAATGACTTCCTTCAACAGAACCATCTATGAAATTGCTGTAAATATTACCGTAGTCAGTTCGTGAGTAGCCTTTATCAAAAAAGTCTTTCCAAGCATCTCTGAAACCAATTTCAGCCTGTGTGCTTGGGTTTCCAACAACCATCCTGTCATAAAATGCTGGATCCAATTTGTATTGTCTGTCAAATAAACTTTCAAAAATATAAGCATCTGGTTCGTTGCCATCCCCATTCAAATTAATGCCGCTAAAATCCTGATAGGCATGGAATAATTCATGTGAAAGTGTTTCTATAAGTGAATTGAAATTCCAATCAGTATTGGATAATCTATCATCCGTTCGCAACTCATTAAATGCATAATGATATTCCATCATGGCCCCAGAGTTACCTAACAAGTCATGGGTAACATTGATGATTTGCTCAAAAGCAGTCAATGCAACGATTAGTGCTTGGCCTATGGTAGTACTTTGAAACTCGGTTATCAGTGTATTAAATTTTTGCACTTCAGCTTCTGTTAGCCCCGTTGTATTAAATAAGTTTACACTCAATGAATTGCCTCCGCCAATACCGCCGCTACTAAAATCAAACTGCTTATTAACAGCGGCAAAAGTTCCAAAAACATCTGCGGTAGTTTCATCTCCATAAAAATAAAGATTATCAGCATCATTTACACTCCACTGCCCACCATTTGGTGAGTTCCATAATCCATTTAATATATCATTAAAGTCTGCATTTGCCAGCAACCCCGTAGGGTCATTATACATCACCGGGCTATTGGCCCCAAACTGGTAAGGGGTTAAATGTAGTGTGGCTTCTGTCATGGCATCTACTCCTGTAAACCTGCCCGTAGTGGCATCATACCTCCTGAAAGGGGTTTTGCCTGGTGGTCTTTTTTGTTTTAATGGCCCAGGCAGCATTCGCCAAGATCTGTAGTTTTATTTTGGTGGCTTAAGTCGTACAACTCTATATCAAAGAACTTCCCTTGCAATAAGCGGGACACGCATTTAACTCTGTGCTGGCATTAAACTTATGCCGGTTGGCCGCCCCTCCTGCATTGGTGGTTAAAGCCCTTATCTCTCCGCCAAAGGGGTAATATCCATTTTCCTGTAGCATAAATGTCTATACTAAGAGACATTGCGGAAAAAGAATTTTTAATCTTCCGTATTTAATATTTCCTCATCTAATTTTCCTTCTTGAATAGCTTTCAATAAATGATTTACAGTTATTGGCTTTTTTCTACCTGAAAAATTACTAAAAGCACTTGGCTCATCATAAAAATAGTTAGAAAAAATAAAATTTGAAATGTCAACATTAAATTTCTTGCTGAATGCATGAATAAGTTCAGATGCATCATCACCTGTTATTCCCAAATCATCTTCTAATAAGCTATCGAGTTGGATGTCACATTTATAATCATTTATCTCCTTTTTTATAAATTCACTTAATTCTTGCTGTGTATAATTCATAATTGCATTTATTTAATTAAAATGGTGGTTGGCTGCGCCGTCGGCATTGTTTGCACAAAATTGAGGGCTAAATCTTCATATACTTTAAAATCTGCCCTGGTTTTGTAGCATTTTAAAAATCCAAATTGCATTAAATAAAATAAAGGCTATTGCTGGAAATAATATTGTAATCATTTTAGTTTTTTTGTTTCTATACTCTGAAAGTATAATTTTATATCTCTTTTTATATAGGTAAAAAAAATTTACCCCTCCAGTCATCAAGATACTAATTATATAAGAAACTATCTTAAAAACTTCCATATCAATCTGAATGCTCATTATTGGTAGCAAAAAATATATTACGAAGGTTGAAAATGCAAAATAATAAAGTATTAGAATGAAGGCAATAAGTGTTCCGGAAGTGATATGTGCCACATCCCGGTTACCAACACGTTCTTGAAAACGATAATAGCCACTGTACAATTTATTGAAAAAATCTTTCATGAATAATATTTAATGGTCACCAAAACCTCCAAAGCCGTTTGTGGAGGCATCCAAAATAAAATATGCTGAACTAGTAAGAAAACCAATTGGGCCTAAAAATACAACACCAGTCATAAAAATATTTAGTCCTGCTTTTACCCCTACTTTCCAATCTGTTCCTCCATTTAAATAATAACTACTGGCGTCTACAATAGAATAAGCAGTAGATGCTCCTGCCATTATGGTTCCTCCAACTTTCAATGTATTAAGAATAGCCTTCCCTTCTGTACCCAATACCCTGCTGTAGCGCCATGCCTTCTGTGTAGGTCGTAATTGATTAAATTCGCTATACGTTCTTGCCGATTTAAAACTTGTACGTACAGCATATTCCGTCAGTTGCTCCTGGGCTCACAATCCTGTACCTGCTCCTCCCATTAACAGATTGGCCTTATCCCATCCACTCATTGCTTCCGCAGCCCCCAAATGCTCCCTCATCTTCGCCGTACTCACAAACATAGTTCCAACGATTACCTCATTAGGAACATTTGAATAATCTGAATACTGTACTTGAAATCCACTTCTCTTACTCGACTCTGTTACATCCTTAAGCGACCGCCCCGTTGCCGCCCACAAAGCATTATAGTAATCACTTGCCATTTGCGTCGTTATCGTTCCGCTAAAGGTGGAAACACCAGCCGCCCAGGATTGCTCTTGTGTATAGGTATCAAATGAATAAATAGTTCTGCCTGAAAAATTCACATGCCCCCCAAACTGTGAAGCATTTAAAAAACCATCGTATAGAATGTAATGCTTAGCTTAACTTGTGATATTAAACAATTCTAAATGTTATACCCAAAGTTATTTCTCAGCACACCAACAATTACAAGTAGTTAAATCCAATTAAGCCTGCGATTTGCAAATTTTTAGTTATGCTTATTTTAATTTTAATTCTGCGGGTACTCCTATCTCCTCACGTTTCTGCAAATATTCTTCCGACTTAAATGGTCCATAAACATTAGAATAGCGAACATGCACTCCCAGAGTATCCGTGATAGATTCACATTTTTCCTTCTTATTGATTATCCAATATTGCACAAATGTACTTTTTCTAAAAGCTTCTTTTTGCTCCTTATACGTCATTTGCTCTACCCCCGGAATATCGGGAACATTCCAAGGTCGCTGCGATACAATAATAAAAACTGAATCAAAAGTAAAGTCCAAAATAATGTCATCTACGATGATGTTATTATCAGAATTTTGCAAATCGAATAATTCGCAATCTTCAATGTTAAGTTTGTAACCATCACCTAAATCAGGTAAATCTTTATCCATACAGATAACTCCTCTGCATCCAACTAACAAGATTGTAATAGCTAATAGATAATTCTTAATCTTGCAATACATTTTATTCTGCACATTCAAGTTAAAATTACAAGTACAATCAACGCTATCACAGCCAATGCCCAGAAGATGTTACATTTTTTCTTCAAAGGTTCATCTTCTTGTTTTATATCATTAAAATACGGAAGAAGCAAAATGGGGTTAAATCCAAATCCGCCAACAGATTTTTTAACATATCCATTTAGCCTATCTAAGCGCTGATGCAGAAATATTTTTATATACAAAAAACCTAAGAAAAATATTAATATCATCACAGAAAGCAGATTCATTTTATCTCAAATTATTTTGTTAACCTATAATCAATTGAAAAATCAAAACCAATCAAAGCAGAGAATGATGCACTTACTCCAATTGAAAGCCAGGTATTTCGTTCTCCGGTAGTTAGGTTTATTTGCTCGTTGCCCCTAAGAATGCCAAAACCTACAGGATATACCCTGCTTAAAATTGTCTCAACTATCTTGCCATCAACACGTTTTTCAGTTAGTGTGTAACTAACCCCCGCTATTTTAATCACCTCTAATGTTCCAAATCGCCGCACATAAGCGGCTCTGGCATTCGCATCTTTAGTAGCAAATGCAACGCCTTGATTATCTCTCAATCCAAGTAGATCAACTGCAATACCTCCTCCTGCATGCAATGTACCTTCGTTAAAGTCAAACTCAGCTTGAGCTCCAAATGTAAATGCAGCAACAATATCCCAACCACTCCCATTCCCATCCAAATGATCCTTCATCTTCGCCGTACTCACAAACATGGTCCCGACAATTACATCATTAGATCTGCCTGAATAATCCGCATACCCCACATCAAACCCACTTCTGGTAGGTGATTCACGTACTTTCGTAACATACCTTCCCGTACCCGCCCACTGTTTCTCATAATACCGTTGCACTTCTCCGGGGCTTATACTCAACACCTGCTTGGTAGTAATACCATTTATGGAACTGTAATTACCACCTCCCACTCCATGATTATACCAGTCAAAGAAGCCCTCATTATTCCATTCAAACTCTGCCTCCCAGGGTGCTTTATAGTATCCGTCAACTCCCCTTTGCAAGCCTGGCCTGGCCACATACCCTGCCCCGCTTACCAGCAACCCCGTAGGGTCATTATACATCACCGGGCTGTTGGCCCCAAACTGGTATGGTGTAAGGTGCATCGTAGCCTCCGCCATAGCATCCACACCTGTAAACCTTCCCGTAGTGGCATCATATCTACGGAATGGTGTCTCATATAAATCTATATCAAAGAACTCATTTAACTCTGTGCCGCCATTAAATTTATGGTTATTGGCTGCGCCGCCGGCATTGGTGGTTAAAGCCCTTATCTCGCCGCCAAAAGGATAATAACCATTTTCCTGCAGCAATGGGCTGCTTGTATGTGTAACTTGTAAGTTATCCCAATATACATGTACATTGGGGGTTTGATTACTTACATAAATGTAAACATAGCCGTTTTTTGTTATTTCACGGTTATTTAATAGAAAAGTTTTTAAGGTATTGCCTCCTCCCACCTGTTCATAATAAGTGTTCTTGCCATCATTGGTATTTACAAGGTTCATCTGCTCATCAAATACCATTACATTGAGCCAGGCCACTGGGCGGTTGCCACTGGTGCTGCTATTATCCCGGCTGTTTAAAAACTCGGTGGCTGCAGGGCTGAGCATGGCATTGGTAAGCTGGCCACTGGCAATTTTGGTACCAGAGGCTCCGGTTATACCATTCAATAGGTTGGCTAATAAATCTGTAATTGGGCTTACTGGTGCATCTGGCGTGGCACCATTGAGTTTATACCAACTATTGGCCCGTACATTCAGTTTATCCCCCGCCATCACTTTTAAAAACATACCCGTGCCAATCATCGGCTGGCCGCTGGCAGCGCTCAGCCTTTGTATAAAATCATTGGGGTTGGTATAAGTATCTGAGGGGTATCCGTTTACCGTATTCTTATTTACCCGCCCCGCGCTGGTATTGGTATAGATAATGGCCTCGCTGGCAAGATTCGCAGTTTCTAAGCTGGCCACCGGGTAAGCATCCGTTTTCTGCTCCTCTGTAAGCACCGTACGCACATTGCCCAAATGGTCTTTTAAAAAATAATCATACACCGGGTTCGCCCCGGCCGTGTAGCGCACCCTTCCTTCTGCATGCAGCACATACTGCACCGTATCCGGCACAGTGGCCGCATTGCCATTGGCGGCAAGTGTTTTTTCATATACAAAGCCTGCTATATAGCTGATCACTTTTTTCACACCCCGGCCATTATCTGTTTCTGTTTTTTGCAGCAGGCTGCCCTCAGCATCATACTGGTATTCAATCTTTCCCTTGGCGCTGATGGTTATCTCCTCCGGCTTATCTAAATGGTTATAGGTAATGCCATTACCGCCCCCCGGCAGGTGTATATGCTTATTATTATCCCGCAGCAGGTTGCCATTCACATCGTAGGCATAGTCATTGGTGCTCAGGCTGGTATCACTAAAGTCGCCCAAAAAGGGATTGCTGGCTGGGGCAGCATCAGTTACCCGGCGCAACTGGTCGCTGTTGGCAAAATACAGGTAACTCAGATCATCCAAAGTAATAATGCTGTTTACATGTACCCCCATCTGCTTCATGGCAGTGATATTGCCATTTACATCATAGGTTAAATTGCTCAGGGAAAAATCAAGTTTATCCTTTGTCCAGGCAGCGCCATTGGTGTTTTGCTGGCTATAATCTGCTTTGTTAAGCCGGTTGGCATTGTCATACCCAAAACCATAAGCCCGTGCTGTACCATCACCTCCTGCCTTCCACCGCACACCGCTTATATTGCCATTGTATTGTGGCTGTGTAAAGCCAATATCATAATGCATTTCTTCTCCAAACCAGCGGGCTGGGCCCGTATTGTCAATATAGTTTTTATTAATAGCTTTCAACCAGCCCCTTGTATGATAAGTAAAGTCCTGTATTTCCATCCCATTGCCTATGTTTTTACTTGTTATCTGCCCGGCCTCGTTATAGGTATAGCTGCTTAGCGTTTTATCCGTACCACCGTCCGTTTGCTGTACCATATTCAGCACCCGGCCTGCATGGTCATACTGGTATTTTTGGAGGGTGGTATGGGTTTGCGCCCCAGCTCCGCTTTTTTGGTGTTGTAGCAGGCTGCGTAGCAGGTTGCCATTCCAGCCATACTGTGTGGTGCTCACATCCGTGCCCCCGCTTATATTCGTCTGCCTGCTTTGTATGGCACGCCCATCCTCATCATAATACACGGCTGCATACAGGTAAGTGCTGGTGCCCAATACAAGGGTCTTGCTACCCGTTGCCTGCCCCCGTATCCGCTGGCTCTGCACTAAGGGCTGTGCATACAGTGGCGCTGTATTGTAGTTAGTCACAAAGTTGCTGGCATTAATGCCACTGGTATTCATGGTGCCGCTCAGGCCGGTGCCACTGGTCCAGTTATAGTTTTCATAATAGGTTTCTGTAAGCACGGTAAAGCTGCCCGTTAGGGTTGGGTAACTCATGCTGGCCGCTGCATTGGCCTGCACCTGTGCCGCTGTTAATCCGTTCAGGGTTATCAGCCCGGTTTGCAGTGGGCGGTCCTGCTTATCATAAGTAATAAAACCCCACTCATTCGTGCTGCGTTGCTTCGCATCCTGGCTCAGGCATAGCCGATCCTGCTTATCATATGCATAATAAATTTTTCCCTTGCCCGGCACCTCCTTCATCAGCAGGCGGCCAAGGGCATCATACCAGTAGCTGTAGCAAAGGTTAATGGCAATATCAGGGTTGGCGCTCAGGCTCCAGTTCAGGCTGCTGTTAACGGCCGCCACGGCACGGGGACTCAGCACAAAGCGTAGTCTGCCCATTTCATCATAAATGTAGTAAGAGCAGAGCCAGCCTATATGGGCGGTGCCCGGGCTACTGCTGATTTGTGTTTTGGTGAGTACCGTTTCTCCCCTTTGATTGGTATAGCTAATGGTTTTAATGCCCTGCTCATCCGTTACTTCTATTACTACTAAGCTACCCGGCTGGTAAGTAGAGGTAGTAGCAGGAATATCGTCTTCGGTTAGGATGGATATCTGCCAAAGCCTTACACTGTCTGATGCTGTATTGGCCCGGTGTACTGAACTCACCCCCCGGTTGCTGCCACCCCAGCTATTGCCTAGCGGCAGGCTTTTCACTACCTCATTAAAAGGGCTGTTATCATATTCAGTAGCGGTATAAAACACATCTTCCTGCGGGTACAATCCCTTATTAAAAACCTGCTGTGCTGTAAATACCTGTGTTTTAGGCTTGCCATCAGCACTATTATTGCCTGTAGCTGTATATGGCATATAAGATCTGTTTTCCCGGCCATATTTATCATAGGTAAAAAACTGTACCATATCCTTTTGGCCCGGGCTTGCCTGTTTTGCCACCGTTTGCCATGGCCTGCCCAGCAGATCTTTGTAAGCAGTGGTCAGTAGCATCATGTCAGGCTGAACCTGCATGGTAAATAAGGAAGTGTCCGTAACAGGGCCATGGGGTATCCAGCTCCGCTCATACAGCATGCCCATATCCGGAAAGAAAACAGGGGCAGGCCCCGCCGTTGCGTTCACACTGTTTATACCATTGGGTATATTCACCGTTTGTGTAAATGCCTTGTTTGCAAGTGCTGTAAAAAGAACAACAATGAGCATATTACTGCATACACCTGCAAATGCTCGCATCATTGACCTGTTATTATTACCGGTTATATTCTTTTTCATAGCAGTATTTTAAGGATGTATCAATTGAATAATGGCAGCATCGGTGGGGCTGTAAGAGGAGTCAAAAACTGCGGTCACCTGCCCGGCCTCATCCACTAAAAATTTAAAGAAATCTCCGTCCGGCTTAAAGCTGAACACTCCGTTGGCAGAGGGTTGCTGCAGCCAGTTGAAAACGGGGTTTACATTAAAACCCAGCACGCTGCTTTTTTGCGCCACCAGCACATGGGGACACCACTCTGCTGCATAGCTTTGCAGTGCAGAGTCTTCTAAAGGTTCATTGCCAAAACTGTTGCTGGGAAACACCACCACCACTAAATTACTGTCATAGCGCTGTTGCAGCGCTTCCAGGCTATCGGTTTGCCAGCTAAGGGGCGATGCACTGGCAATATTTACCACCAGCACTTTTTTATTTTCAAACAGGGCGCAGGTTTTTTCCGTACCATTCACATCATAAAAAACAAGGGTGTAAAAGGATACGATACACTGTGTTATTAAAGTGAATAAGATATGCATAATCATTTATTTTATCTGAATTTCTGGTAATCTTTAACTAGGATTTGATACCACACAGGGGGTGGCATTTTCTTCTGTATATTCTGCGGATTCGCTCCCATCACTCCACAGGTAGTAATACATGCAGAGCCACGTATCCGGGTTAGGAAAATTTTTCTTCCGGCTGGTTCTTTTGTTCACCCGTTGGCCCTGTTCACACACGCCGTTTACGTATTTATACGCAGGACCATAATTACTGGCTGAGGTGTTGCAGCAGTCTGTACCGCCATACACCCATCTTTGCTGCCGGTAGGTAGCGCTGTACCTGTTCGTGTCTGTGTACAGGTATTCATAACTGCATGGTCCGGTATAATTCCACCGCACCTGCGGCTGGTATTGCAGTATTTTTATACCGGTCACCCATTTTGCACTGGTATCAATAAGCAGGGTTGTATCACTGTATCCGTACTTTTTTAAGATATTATTATCCATATCCCTTACAAACTGAACCCGCTGCAGATTATCATACTCAGTATGTATAATGGTATTGTTGGCATCTGCATGGCTCATGGGCATTCGCTTATCATTGAATGCCGTCGTCATCATTTGTGCATCATCCGGGTGCAGCCTCACTTCATCAATAATGCCGCTGCCTGAAATAGTAAGAATGGATATACCGGTTACCCTCATTTGAAACAGGTTCCAGCCATTATGGGTGGATATGCTGTTAACCATACTGCTTCCATTCACAGTAATATTTGCACCCGGCCTTGCCCAGAGGCTTACTGAGTACATAGTACCGGAATTCAATCCCACTTTTGACAAGGACCCGGAAGCAATATTATAGGACCTCCTACCGGTTACAGCAACTGTTGCATCCCGGTTAGTGCTGCCAATATTCCATCCGCCGCTGCCATCACTTTCAAAACTGGTATAAGCAATATCTGTACTCAGGGCATTAGCAGCTTCTGCTATCTTATACCGGCCATTGTAATCATAGATTATGCTGCTGCTTTTGCCGGTCACCGCATCCGTTATCTGCAGCGGTTGTCCTTTTCCATCATACTGGGATATGGTACTTGCCAGTTTGAAATACGCCGCATTCCTGATAAGCGCCCCACCCGAAAAACTGCCTAACGTGGCCTCAGGCACTGGCGCAACAGATTCAAAAATATAACTGCCGGAAGGCCTTACATACCCGCCCGGCAGTATCGTATAGTCCTGCAGGCTGCCTCCTGTCATCCGGGTGTTTCCATCCCCCTTTATCCATTCTTCTGTAAGCACTACCGGCGTTACAATTCCACTGTCACGCAGGCGGCCAATGCCACCGCCGATGTTATAATGATATGGATAATACAAGCGGGTTTCCTGCTCCAGCCCTCTCGTTTTGTCAAATGATTTTGTAACACGGGTTTGATTATTAAAATACACCGGGTCATATTCAAATCGGGCATAGTTTGTTGTTATATTACCATTGTTGTCATATACCGTATCAACTGCTTCGGTAAGCGCTGTTCTCCCTGTTGCCGGGTAATAAACCTCCCCGGTAAATAAGGGCTGCTTTACAGTTGTGTTTCCTGTTACGGTTTGCTGCGTTCCGCCATGCAGTAATTTTACATTCTTAAAATTCAGGTTGCCCGCATAACTGTTTTTTATAAACTGGTATTTATTCGTGCTGTTGCGCAGCAATACATTATTCCGGTCATACACACTCACTTTACGCAGCAATCCGGGTATCCAGTCATTCAGCATTACAGGGCCGTATGGAGCCTTTTCGGTACCATAATTGGCTTCAGCATCATTCAGGTCCGTAAATTCATACACCGTTTTACCATTCGTAGTATCCGTTGGCCCGTCAATTTCTTCTAAAGGGCATATCCTGCAAATGCACCCTGCAGGTTGTCAAAACTGTTAAGCCCATTACCAAAAAATACATTATAATCCTGTATGGTTGTGATGTTTCCATTTTTTACAATCTTTCTGAAAGGGTAGCTATAGCTGGGTTTATTACCGATAAACCCGCTGCTTCGGCCATCTTCACGCACATAGCGGTAGTTTGTTTCAAGCTCCATCAGGTCATCCTGCATGTGTTCAAATGTCCGCAGTATTTTTTTTACACGCAGGCCGCCGCATAAGGTTGCATTGTAGTTTAAGTCAGTCGCCTTGTTTTCCCAGAGAAATCTTACAATAAATTGTTTTCCGGCAGTTACAGAACCACTGGTTATGCTGGTCACTAATTTATAATTGCCATCCGGCACAGTAAAAGCCCATTCTGCATACCCGGTAATAAACAACTCATTCAGGCTGCAGTTGTAGCTTGCATATACTGTATTGGTATTATTCACATCGGTTATCCTGCACAATAGCACGGTATTGCTCTGTAAAGGCGCAGCAGCCGTTTTATCAATATCATCAATGTTTTGCCTGATCTGCACCACCCGCCGCTTGCTGAATAAATCAGTAAAATTGATATTGTTACTGGTACTGTACACATTATTGGTAATGGAAACCTGTTGCTCACTTGCAGTATAGGGTGCATGGTCGTTGGACTCATATATATACCGGATAGTTCCCCCCTGTGGCAGTATTACAGAAGCAAGGGAGTGGGCTTTGGCATAATTAAAATTAAAAGAACGGTCTGCCCCGCTGCATGTATCACATACCGGCACAAACTGGTGCTTATTCTTCTTGCCATTATACAAACCCCGGTAGTCTGTTGCATTGCTGGTAAGATAATTTAAAGTGGTATCCTCATCGTTCAGCACAAGATTGTAAAAGGGCTCATAGCTGAAGCGGTAAGGCATGTATGCCTCCCGGTCGGTATAGCTTGTAAGCTGGCTCAGCAGTTGGGCATTGTGCGACATGCGCATACCCTGCTCATAAGTAAAATCAAAACCCTTTATAAATTGCTGATCGTAAATACGGATACCGGTAATTACAGTAAAACTGTCCGGGTTATATTCTCCGCAAACAACTACATTTTGATTCTTGGTCTTATTGCAGTCAGCGCCGCCATAAGCATATTTGTAACCAAAATTGATCCGGATATTTTCGGGTGTTACTATAGAATCT
>CALAGJ010000164.1 GCA_937892395.1 uncultured Parafilimonas sp. | reverse complement strand
TGCTGGTATAAAAATGGCAAAACCAAAAAGCAAACTGGGTGTGATCTGGATCGATGCACATGCTGACCTGCATACCCCCTACACCACTCCCACCGGCAACATGCATGGTATGCCGCTGGCTACCGCCATTGATGAAAACAATGAAGAAATGCGGGTACATGAACCGGACGAAAAAACAATGAAGATGTGGGATCAGTTAAAAACCATTGGTAAAATTCATCCTAAAGTACTGCCGGAGGATATCGTGTTTATTTCCCTGCGTGATTTTGAAAAAGAAGAAAAAGCACTGATAGAAAAATATGGCATGAAAGTGATCCCTACAAGCGAAGTGCGACGCAACGGTGCTGAAAACGTTAGCAGGAAAGTATTGCGCTACCTCAGCGATTGTACAGATATTTATATCAGTTTTGATGTGGATTGTTTGGATTCTGCAATATCTAAAGGCACTGGCACACCGGTAAGTAATGGCTTGAAAGAAAGAGAAGCAGAGGACCTGGTGGGCAAGTTTATGCAAAGCAGAAAAATATGTTGCTTTGAACTTACAGAGGTAAATCCTACTTTGGATAAAGAAAATCTTATGGCAGAAATTGCATTTAATATTCTACAGCGGAGTGCAAACATACTGCTGATGCATTAAACAATCGATTGCGATAAGTTTTAAAGTTAATTTGTCTGATTTGGACATAGAGGGGGCTAAATTTTTTTGAAACTAATTAATGCAATGTACATTTTTGCATTGTTGTTAATAAAGTTACATTAAAATCCAATTGTCCAAAAAAAAACCGAAGAAACAGCATAATCCCCCGTGTTGGAAAAGATTAAATTGTTTCGAAAATTATCCGCCTTGGCGGATTTTTTTTTGGATGTATAATTTTCCTCAATGACTCTTTGATGAGTTTGAAATAATATGAGTTGGTTTATCGTTGGTTAAATATGATTATCCTACATAATTTTTGGCAGAACATGCCATTTCAAAATTAGCAATGCATACTTATAAATCTCACATAAATAATGACAGCAAAAGATCTAGGAAACTCAACTACTTACCATGCACATGAATTGACCTTTTATACATGTTCATTTCAATACAAGCAATCCATAATAAAAAAGAAATAAAAGTGATTTTTTGGGTAATGGGTAAATACATTATTAGGCCATTGTTGTAATACATTAGGTTATTGACAAGCACAAGTAATATATTAAAGTAACCAAAGTATAGTAAACCTTTCCAGCCATTTATATGTAAACCAATAAATACACCAATAGTGGCTATGATGCCAAAAAC
Organism: uncultured Parafilimonas sp.; assembly: GCA_937892395.1. Classification (GTDB taxonomy): domain Bacteria; phylum Bacteroidota; class Bacteroidia; order Chitinophagales; family Chitinophagaceae; genus CALAGJ01. Next base: position 10,161 of record CALAGJ010000164.1, on the reverse strand, counting down.
CGATGCAAGATTTGTCAACAAATCGTGATTGAAATTTGTAGATAAAAAGCTACCCAATGCAATAGCAATTGTGCCGCAATAGCGAATGATGTTTTGATAATTTTTTGACAACTTTGGGTGTTTAGGAAACTGCCACCAAAACGAGACAAGCGAAATATTTAAGATAACCATAGCAAGCATAGCTATGGGTTTAGCTGTATTAGCCTGACCATTTATGGCGGTATCATTTAATAAATTGCACCAATAATTATTGAGCCAGCTAAAACCAATTGCATCTTTGTTGGTCAGTGAACCACCTAGATAATATAATGTGGCTATGTAGTACAGCAGGAAAAATAATAGTTTGCTTCCTATTGCTATCAACACTGATGCTAAGTAGTACTTTTTAATAATAATTTGTGGTAATATTTAGGTACTTGTATGCCGAATTTAATGATAAAAATTTTGAAAAATTACTTCAAAAATTCTATCCTATAATTTTCGGAAGCTTCCGTTTGAAAACTGTATAGGTCATTCTTTGTGACATTGGTTTTTACTTTTTTGCCACTAGTAGTCACCGCAATTTTTTTGGAGCTTTTTATCGTACAAACACCACCTGCTTTTGAGGTGAGGGATAACTGCTCTACCTGACCATTTTTCCAAGCAAAATCAAGTTCAAATGCACCTCTTGTAATGATGCCTTGTATATGACCAGCTTCGCTCCATTCATCCGGCAGCGCCGGCAACAAATGAATATATCCCTCCTGGCTTTGTACCAGCATTTCCGTAACCGCTGCGCTCAGTCCAAGTGCGGCATCCACTTGCATAGGTTCATAACATTTTCCAAACAATGATTTTGTACATTGCTTATCAATATAACCTTTAAAGATTTTGTTGGCTCTATTACCATCATAAAGTCTTGCCCATTCGCACATTTTCCATACCCGAGACCACCCTGATTCTCCATCTCCCCGCTGCTCCAATACCTTCTTTACAGGCATGACCAATTGGGGTGTAGATACCGCAGAGATTACATGACCTGGATATAAGCCATACAAATGTGAAAAATGGCGATGCCGTTCTTCTGTTTGAGGCCAGTCTTCAATCCATTCTTGCAGGCTTCCATCTTTGCCTACTTGCATGGGTGCCAGTTGTGCATGTGCATTTTTTATGGTTTGTCTAAATGTTTCGTCCACATTCAATACTTCTGATGCTCCTTCTACAGCATGAAATAAATCATTCAATATTTGAGCATCAATAGTGGAGCCGTAGCAGATTTGTGAACCATCATAATAACCTCCATTCATTTCGTCAAAAAACCTTGTATTTCCGGGGCTTCCGGGTACATTTTCTGGTGAGGTGGAAGGGTTAGTAACAAGCCATCCTTTAATAGGATCCTTAATTAAGAAACCTAAGAAAAATTGGGCGCAGCCCTTCAATAATGGATAATTTTTTTTGAGAAATTCTTTATCTTGGGTATATAGATAATGCTCCCAAATATGGGTGCAAAGCCATGCGCCACCAGTTGTAAATGCGCCCCAGTTTGAGCCATCCATTGGCGCAGCCACCCGCCATAAATCTGTATTTTGGTGGAATACCCAGCCTTCTTGTACGCCATAATGTTCCTTTGCGACGGATTGGCCTTGATCGGATACTTCTTTAATCAAATCAAATAATGGGAATGCACATTCTGCAAGGTTGCCCGCTTCTGCATTCCAATAATTCATTTCTGTATTAATGTTTGTGGTGTATTTAGAATCCCAGGCGGGGTTTTGATCATCATTCCAGATGCCCTGCAAATTGGCTGGCTGTGTGCCTGGTCTGGACGATGCCATTAAAATATAGCGGCCAAACTGATATCCGAGTGCAGCTAACGATGGGTCTGGTGCTTCAAGTACTTTTTGCATCCGCAAATCAGTGGGCAATAACGAATTTTTTGTAATGGGTAATGTAATATCAACTCTACTAAACAATTGCTGATGATCTTTTATATGCTCCGTCTTTAATGATTCAAAGCTCCGTCCAGTAATATGATTGATATATGCGGCGGCTCTATCTGTTTCGCTGCCACTTACGTCTTTATAGTTATTGAAGTTTGTAGCTGCTACTAATATCAGCACCACATCATCTGCATCTTTAATTGTCAGCGATTTTAAACCAGTTGTTATTGTACCACCTTTGCAATTTGCTTTTAATAAAGCCTCATATTTCAAGAGACCTGCCACACCCAAATAGTCTGCACTTTTTCCTGTAAGTTTTAATCCATCATTGCCCCATGTATCCATTTTGAAATAATCAGTAGCATAGTTTGAATGTGCCTGATTTCTTACACCCTGAAGCTGGCAATTAAAATTAATTTTTCCCGGCTTATTTGCTGTAATGTGCATTACGATAGCTTGATCGGGGTAGGAGGAAAAAACCTCTCGGGTATATGTAACGCCATCTTGTATAAAACTTAGCTTAGTGATGCCCGTGGTTAAATCCAATTCCCTTCTATAGTCGGTAACATTTTCATCTAAATCAAAGTCCAATATGACATTTCCCATGCTTTGATATTTTTGTTGCTCTACGGGGTTGCCCAACATATACTCACCAAAAAGCAAATGTCCTTCCGTAAACTTTCTATCAAAAAGCAACTGCTGTAATTGGGGAAGTACTTTATAGCCCCCTTTTTTTACTGTGGAATAAGGACCACCAGTCCAGTAGGTATCTTCATTGAATTGTAGCCTGTCTTCTTTAACGGCTCCAAAATACATAGCACCAAGCCTACCATTTCCGATAGGCAAAGCATCCTCCCATTGCCCGGCAGGGCCGGAATACCACAATGTTGTTGATGGATTTGACTGTGCAAAAACTGCGGTGTTATTATAAAAAATTAACGTACTAAGGCAGATTATTAGTGCCAGTTTATTCCTTTTCATTTGTGCTAATTATGGATACAAATTTATAGCTCATTCATTCTTGAAAATTTATGTTTTATATTTTTTTTTATTGAATTAAATCATCTAATGGCATTAAATTTCTGTTTAGTTAAGCTAACAATTTATGAAGATTGTGATAATTTATTTTGGTGCTATAAAATCTGTGCTATTGCTTTCACTGATAAGCAAGTTGTACGACAGGCTATAAGTAGTGGTAATTTTGTTTTTGCCGCAATATTTATAGAAGTGCATTTGAATTTTCTAACAGTCAAATCAATACAATGTAGCTAACCTTTAGTATATTAAATTATCTTTTTACAATTAATGCTACATGTTGTAAACTCTTTTTTATGACTTAAAAGAGCTATAAGTATTTTTAATATTAGGCAAGAAAAAGAGCGGAGACTGAGGGATTCGAACCCTCGATACAGTTTCCCATATACACACTTTCCAGGCGTGCTCCTTCAACCACTCGGACAAGTCTCCGTATAAAAAAGGCGTGCAAAAATAGCCGCCTCAACTTACTAACCGAATATTTTTTCAGCATTTGCTGTGGTAACCATTGCCACCTCTTCCAAACTACACTGTTTGATCTCAGCTAATTTTGCAGCTATCAAAGGGATATAGCAGCTCTCATTGCGCTTGCCTCTATTTGGTACCGGTGTTAAATAAGGTGCGTCTGTTTCTAATACTATATGTTGTAAATCAATTTTATCCAACACCTCACCCATAGCTGCTTTTTTATATGTAATTACTCCTCCTATGCCTAAGAAAAAACCCATATCTACAATTTGTGTGGCCATTGTATAGCTATCTCCAAAGCAATGAAATATACCACTCAGTCCTTTTTGAGCAAAAGGTTTTACCATATCAATGGTGTCCTGCATGGCATTGCGAGTATGAATTACAATGGGGCGTTTGAATGCCAGTGCCCATTCCATTTGTTGTGTAAAAACGACTTGCTGTTCTTTTGCAAAACTGGTGTCCCAGTAATAATCAAGACCTATTTCGCCAATGGCGCACCATGCTTTTTTTTCTAAAGTACTGTGTACAAATTCTAATTCAGATTTCCAGTTTTCTTTTACACTGCATGGATGAAGACCTGTCATGGATATACATACTCCGGGATATGCATTTTCCAAATTCAACATGGCTTCATAGGTTTCACTATCAATGGCTGGGAAATAAAATTTTTTTATACCAGCTTGTTTTGCTGTTCTAATTACCTCATGCACATCATGAACAAAATCTTTTAGATATAAATGGCAATGCGTATCAATAAAATTCAAGTCCATAGAAATTTTAGTTTGGGAAAATTCCCGAAATGATTCTTTTACAACTTATTGTATAAATGAGCGCTAATAAAATTTGACATACAACTTTTTCCTATATTTTTGAATCTGTTTTCATAGGGTACGGATTAAAAACGGGCTGAGGTTTCCACCTCGGCTCTTATTTTTTAATGGGCTACAATACAGGTCAGCATTGCATCCTACAAAAACGGCTGTACATTTTTTCGTACAAAGGAATAATATTTTGCAGGTCAAATTTCTGTGCTTGTTGGAAAGCATTTTCACGTAGCTGCTCAAACAATACCTCATCTTGAAGCATTTGTAGTGCATATTCACTCATAGTTGTTACATCTCCCACATCAGCTGTATATCCGGTAACTCCATGTAGATTTACTTCGGGTAAACCACCTGCATTAGTACTGATTACCGGTACCCTTGCAGCCATTGCTTCTAAGGCTGCTAATCCAAAACTTTCGTATTCGGACGTCAGCAAAAAAATATCACTCACCAAAAGTATTTCTTCCATCTGCTCTTGCTTGCCCAAAAACTTTACATCATCCTGCACACCAAGCTCCTTGCAAAGGTCTTCCATAACTGGCCTTTCGGGACCATCGCCAATCATCAATAAACGGGCAGGCATTTGCTTATGCACTTCGGCAAAAGTGTGTACAACATCCTGCACCCTTTTTACTTTTCGGAAGTTGGAAGCGTGTACGAAAACTTTTTCATTTTGCGGTGCTATTACTTTTTTGAAAGCATCAATTGGTTTCTTCTTAAATCGAGAAGTATCTACAAAATTGTGGATGACTTCAATTTCTTTATCAATTGTAAACCACTTATTTGTTTCATCTTTCAGATTTTGAGAAACTGCAGTTATAGCACTACTTTCATTGATGGAAAAAGTAACAACAGGTTCGTAAGTAGAGTCTCTACCAACAAGTGTGATATCTGTGCCGTGCAATGTGGTGATAAAAGGAATCTTTCTACCTTTTTTGGCTACAATTTGCTGTGCCATATAAGCCGCAGAAGCATGAGGAATGGCATAGTGCACATGTAGCAAATCCAAATCATGATTTAGAATAACATCAACCATACTACTGGCCAATGCAATTTCATAAGGCGGATAATCAAACAAAGGATATGAAGGCACCCTTACCTCATGATAAAAAATATTGGTATTAAACACATTCAGCCGCACCGGCTGTTGATAGGTTATAAAATGCACTTGATGACCTTTATCGGCTAATGCTTTACCCAATTCTGTGGCTAATACTCCACTTCCACCAAATGTGGGATAGCAAACAATTCCTATTCTCATTAATCAAATATTCAAGGCAAATAAACAATCATTTTTTTCAAAATCGAATGCTTCCCTATTGTTATTATTTAATTGGTAGATGAATGGACAATGCAACTATTGGCTATTCATCTAAAAAAAAATTATTTTCACCCCAAACCAAAAGATATGAAACGCATTTATTACTACATTTTACTATTACCAGTTTTTGCACTAAGTGGGTGTAGTACTATTAAGCAAATTGCCACTTCATTGATTCCATCTGAATTAGAAATGGTGTTGGGTTTAAAAGATGCTTTGAGCCAAGGACTCTTTAAAAGTTTTGAGGCTTTTGAAGACCCTTCCGGAAATCCTTTGGTACGATTTATTTTTCCGGGAGATGCTGCTAAAATTGAATCCACACTTAGAGATATTGGTTTTAGTAATGCCATAAATGATGTGACTGGAAAATTTACAAACGCTGTGTCTGCTGCTGTTCGTGTGGCAAAGCCAATGTTTTTGGATGCTCTACAACGAATGAGTATAAAAGATGCAGCTAAAATTTTAGTAACGGATAATCTACATGCAGCATCTGATTATTTTAAAGCTGCCATGCAACCCGACCTCATGGCTGCATTTAGACCAATTGTAGATAGTACGATTCACATACAGGGCGCAGATAAAGAATGGACACTCATTTCAAATGCCTATAATATCATTCCATTTACAAAAAATAAATTGGAAACTTCCCTTACTGATTTTGTATCAGCAAGAGCCATAGACGGCATGTTTGCTATAGTTGGCACAGAAGAAGCCCATATAAGAAATAAGTATGACTTGCGTAAAACGGATATGATGAAAAAAGCTTTTGGCTACGCCGAAGAAGAACTCAAACGTAGGGCTGGAATCCATTAATTCCTTATCCCAAAAAAGATAAATATTTTGCTTTGTGATTGAGCAAAGCTGCATCATCTGCCTTCAGCCATTGCCTCAATACAGTAGCATATACATCTCTAAAATCAATTTTATATTGTAGATCACCATCACTCAAATCATTCAATGCAGGCATACTGCTGATAATCCCTTTTTGCTGAAGGGCACCACTGATAAAAAACATATTATTTGCAGTGCCATGATCTGTGCCTCCACTTGCATTTTGTTTTACCCTTCTGCCAAACTCACTGAAGGTAAACAGCAATACATCCTCAAAACGATGCATGGCTTGTAAATCTTTAAAGAATACCTCAAGAGCATCATTCATTTCTTTAAACAATCTTGATTGTTGCAGTTCCTGACCTACATGTGTATCAAAGCTGCCATGACTGATATAATAAACTGATGTATTGATATCACTGCCAATAAGGCTGGCAATATTTTTAAATCCTCTGCCTATTTGTGTATTCGGATAGGTAAATGGCGAATTATACATTTTGCTTTTTTCAAAAATATAGCCGGCACTACTCTCAGTTTCTGCTAAGGTTTTATAAAGGTAATCTGCTATTTCATCCTCATGATGATGCGCATTATTTATCTGTTCAAATAAATATTGCTTAGTAGATTTATTGAGCCTTTCAGCATTTACGAAAGCAATTCCTTTATGATTTGCCCCTTTTGATGCAAGACTAAGCATATCATCAATTTCAAGTACTTGAGTGGGGTGCGCACAGCCGGCACATTGTGCATCTAAATATCTACCAATCCAGCCTGTGGTAAGGTATTCATTGCTTTTGCTGGCAGTATGCCAGATATCCATACTCCTGAAATGACTTCTGTCCGGGTTTGGATATCCCACTTCATTGAGCGCAGCTAAATATCCTTCATCATACATTTTTTTGAAGACAGGCAATGCAGGATGAATGCCTGCATCATCATTTAATCTCAAGGCCTTATTCTTTGCAATACCAATAGTCTGTCTATTTTTATAATACAAATCATTATTTATTGGTATCAATGTATTTAATCCATCATTGCCTCCACTCAATTGCAATACCACCAATACTTTGGGCTTTTCTGCCATGCCTCTTGTAAATGGCTGCTCCCAGGCTTTTAAAAAATTGGGCAACAAAGCTGTAGCTGTTACTAACGATCCTGATTGTATAAATTTTCTTCTTTTAATATACATAGTATTCAGTTGTATGGTGTTAACATAATTGATATTCCGGTGTACTCATAATGGCTGCTATTACTTGCTGACGATAATCTGAAGCATTGCTGTTTGATAGATTACCGATGACTTTTATTTTATTACCATCAAGTTCTTTTTGCAATATTCTTTCTGCAATATTTTCAATCCAATCTTTATCTGTAGATATGCCAAGTGTTGTAAAAAAGTTATTCCAGTTTATAGTAGCAGAAAAAAGAGTGAGATTGTTTTTTCCTGCATTATATAATTGATTTTCCTTCATACCCATTTGTATATCATCGTCTTGTTTTGAGTGTAGCTCAATGGCTTCATTCCTCAGAATCAACTGTGGTAGTTGCATTCGAAACATTAGGCTACTGCTGTCAATCCAGTTTTTATCGCCAGGCCATCCTGCCACATTTGGAGGAAAAAATAAAATCTGTCCCAATAGTTGTTGTATGGTTTTTTCTGAAATGGGTTTCTCAAATTTTAGGTCTAATTGTCTCCTCATGCCGCACAATAAAAGAATGGGACTTTTTATTTGAGATCCTATGTTTTTAGCATCATAAAACCAATCGCTATAAAATATATCTTTTAGCAGTTGAGTTATATCATAATTGCTGTCAAAGAATCTTTTTGTGAGCCATTTCAAATGGTCTTCGTTGATGGTTTCATTTACATAAAACTTATACATTTTTTTACAGATATACATTGCAGTCTGTGGCTGTTCCAGCAATATTTCTATGATATCATCACCTGTAAAGTTTCCTGTCTTTTTCAAAAATGTTTTTTGGCCAGCATCATGCAATAATGGTCTAAATAAAAAATCACCATTCAGTTGTGCAGTCCAACCTGTAAAAGCACGTGCAGCTTCTTTTATATCTTGCTCAGTATAATTGCCTCTTCCCATCGTGAAAAGTTCCATTACTTCTCTGGCAAAATTTTCATTAGGGCTACCTTTTTTATTTTGTTGGTTATTGAGAAAAAAAATCATTGCTGCGGTTTTACTTACACTCTTCAGCAATGTTCTAAAATTGCCTAAGGCATTTGTCCTTATTTCATGTAATAGTCCTTGTTGATAATAAATATTCAAACTTCTACAAGCAAAATGACCATGCCAGAATAAAGCGGTTTTCTCTCTAAGTTGTGCTTCGCTTTTTACCATCAAATCTATCCATTCTTCATTAAGCATGCGAATGGATTGTGTACTTTTTTCTCGAAATTTTTGACGCTGTGCCTGTGTTGTTCCTGCCATTACATCTCCGGGAGTAGCATCCTGCATTTCCTTTTGCATGGTGTTCATTTCGCTATCGGTTACGTCTATTTTTCGTGGAGCAGCATGCGAATTTTTGAAAATGGCATCTACCAGATCAGAAGTTTTTGTCTTTGCCAAAAATTTTTGTTGGCTTTGAGATACACCAAAACCAGATCTCCAAAGTAAATGCTGATTTTTTAAACTGGTGGAAACCTGCATAATTTTTTTTGCATGGACAAGCTATTTTTAAACATGTTTAAACGAATATGCTAAATTCTATTTTCTTTACCAAAAAGAAAAAGGAATCATGAATACGAAAGCTTTGAAATATATAGCTCCACTATCAATGTATGCTTTGGCCATTCCTGCATTTACAAAAACAGGCATCTGGTGTTGGCTACCTTTAATATATGCATGGATTGTAATTCCTGGGCTTGAATTGGTATTAAAGCCAAGTGAAAAAAATATGGATGCATCGGAAGAAGAACTCATTAAAAAAGATGCTGTTTATGACTGGATGTTGTATCTGGCAGTTATCCTTTTATTTCCCATGCTTTATCTTTTTTTAGGCCATATTACAAAACAGGATCTTAGTTTTTTTGATATATATGCAAGGGTGTTTTCTATGGGTTTACTCTGCGGCACATTTGGTATTAATGTGGGGCATGAATTGGGTCATAGAATAAAACCCGGAGAGCAATGGCTTGCAAAACTTTCTTTGTCTGTAAGCTTGTATGCACATTTCTTTATTGAACACAATAAAGGTCATCATAAAAATGTAGCCACTCCGGAAGACCCCAGTAGTGCAAGATTGAATGAGCCTGTATATTTATTTTATTTTAGAACAGTGTTTGGAAGTTTGGCAAGTGCTTGGCATATAGCTGCTGGGGAAACAAAGAAAAAAAATAAACCTGTATGGAGTATGTACAATGAGCTACTACAGCTATTTGCTTTGGAAATACTTTTGGTTATATTAGTATTCGTTAAGTTTGGTTTTATTGCAGTTCTTTATTTTTTTCTCTCTGCAATGATTGGTGCTTTATTGTTAGAAACCATCAACTATATTGAACACTATGGATTGAGTAGAAAAATACAACAAACTGGTAAATATGAAAGAGCAATGCCGGAGCATTCCTGGAATAGTAATCATATTGTAGGACGACTTATGTTATTTGAATTGAGCAGACATAGTGATCATCATTATTTAGCCAGCCGCAAGTATCAAATATTGAGAAACCATGAGCAGGCACCGCAAATGCCTACAGAGATCGGAAGAGCGTCGTGTAGGGAAAGAGTGTCTTCGCCTGTGTAGATCT
>CALAGJ010000163.1 GCA_937892395.1 uncultured Parafilimonas sp. | reverse complement strand
TTTGCTAATGATAATAGTATTTATTTTGGGGTGATTAAATCAGTACTTCTAAAAATATTTCTAAAACTTCTATTTCATCATCAGCCACAAAAGGCTCATTGACGAATGATATAAAACACAAAATAATACTTTGAAAAGAAGTAGAATAACGGGGCTCACACAATGAAATCAGCTCAATTAAATAGACAAAAAAACAAAGATTTTATAAGCCCTATTCGCTTTTCAAGCTCTTTACAGGGTTTACCGTAGCCGCTTTATATGCTTTGTAGCCTACAGTCAACCAGGCTATGGCCACAGATACCAATACTGCTATTATAAATACGCCAATGCCAATATCTATCCGATACACAAAGTTTTTGAGCCAGTCTTGCATCATGTACAATGAAGATGGTATGGCCAGCGCAAATGCAATGACAATAAGGATGGTAAACTCTTTTGCAAATAAATACATGATGCCGGATATACTTGCACCCAGCACTTTTCTGATGCCTACTTCCTTTGTTTTTTGAACTACCATAAATGATATTAGACCGTATAAACCCAAGCAACTAATCAATATGGCAAGTGCTGCACATATTTTATACAGCAGACTCAATCTTTGCTCTTGCAAATAAAATTTCTGAATGCTTTCATTTAAAAATTCTCCCTGAAAAACATATTCAGGATAGAATTGATTCCAGATGGATTCCACACTTTTCATAGTAGCAGAAAGATTGGCAGACTTAAATTTTATGCCCGCACTTGCGGAATATTTTTTATTGGGAAACAATGCTATTGGTGGCACTTCTTCCCGCATACTTTGCAGTTTGAAATCTTTAACAACACCTATCACTTCCTGAGGATTGTTGCCACCCACTCTCAGTAGTTTGCCAATGGCATCAGCGGGATTTTTTAATCCACATTTCTTTATAAAAGTTTCATTCACTACATAGCCGGAAACCGAATCTGAATAAATATAAAATCTACCTGCCAGCAATTGTAAATTGTAGGTACTAAGATAGGCAGCATCACCAAATTTTATTGTCAAATCAAAGTCTTTGTCCTTATCAAAATTGTCAAAAGCAAAATTGCTTTGCCATGAGTTTTCACTGCTTGGTGCATCAAAGCTAAAGCTTACATCCTGCACATCTTTATTGGAAAGTAATGCATTTTTAAATGCTTGTTGTCTTGCCAATACAATACTATCTGTGGAGGCATGCACCATGAGCAATGCTTCTTTATTATATCCTAAATCTGCATTATTTATAAAGTTCATTTGGCTTATAGCGATAACAGTGCAAATGATTAAAATTTGTGAAAATGCAAACTGCAATACTACTAATGAGCGGCGTAGAGATATGCTGCCCACTTTGGCTGCATTAATTTTATTCTTAATGGCTTCCACCGGCTTAAAGCGGCTTAATATAAAGGCAGGATATCCTCCGGAAAGCATAGTAACCACAAGCATTACTGCCAATAAGAATAATATACTGCCTGTATTCAATAATGCTATTGGGTTTTGCTCTGCCACCAAATATTTGATATAGGGTAAAATAAACCAGGTCATAAACATGGACAAAAGCACTGCGGCAAATACAACTAAAAAGGTTTCCGCATACACCTGCAGCCTCAGTTGATTTCTGGTACTGCCCATCACTTTTCTTACACCCACTTCTTTACTTCTTTTTACTGCCAGTGCAGAAGATAGATTGATGAAGTTGATACAGGCCATAAGTAGGATGAGTAGGCCAATAAAAACTAAGGTATATAGTGTAGTTTTTGTAGTGATATGATCCCCATTATTAGAAAAACGATCATCAAAGTGAATATTGCTAAGCGGTTGTAGAAAATGCGTTCTCTTATTGTCTTCTTTTTCTGTATTGTATTTTTTTTGAAAGCCTTGCAGGTATTGATTAAAACTTGCCGTATTAAATCCTGCCGAAGTTTTCATATACACATTGTGATTGCTACTGGTACTACCCCAACCATCTGCACCCCAGTCTGGTCCATCCACTGCAAGCCAGCCCTTATAAGAGGCAGCCAATTTGAAAGGGAAATCACTATTGTTTGGCAGATCTTCAAATATGCCCAACACCTGTTTTATATTGTTGCTATTGTCTAACTTTATGTATCCATTCACAGCCTGCTGCCAAGAGCCAAAATATTTTTCAGCCATTGCCTTACTCAGCACAACTGCTTCAGGTATATACAGCACATCTTTATTGCCACTCAGCCATTGTACTTCAAAGATTTTGAACAGCTCAGGGTCAGCATAAAATATTCCAGTTTCTTCCAAAAATTTTTTTTCATTTTTAATGCCCGATGCATCCGTTACCGTAACCTGCGATCCATAGTTCTGAATGATTTCTCCAAAAGTAATTTGTGGATAATCCTGTCTTAAAAATTTAATGGCCGGAAACTGTACGCCACTTGTAAAACCTTCTCCATCTGCATCAATGTCTTTGGTTACAATTTGATACATATCTTCATGATCGGCCCAAAAATTATCATAGCTTGTTTCATATTGTACCACTAAAAAAATTGTAAGACATGCAGCTACAGCCACAGACAAGCCCAGTACATTAATAAAAGTATAAGTCCTGTTTTTTTGGATACTACGCCAGGCTATTTTGAAATAATTTGTAAGCATAATTTAAAATTAAACTATATTATTAAAAATATACAACAAAAAATTTTCAAGCATTATGCCAGTTTGCAAACAGACGACTGTAAAGGGTTTCAGCTATTTCAGTAAAAAATTGGTGTACGAATGCGAACAGTTCCCTTGCTAAATGGTACGGTTTGCAGTATTTTTTTTCTACATCCCAATACATAAATTCATTTGATATTTCCGTTCTTACAACAACAATACAAACAAAGGGTAAGTCATTATGATTTAGCTGCCGATTATCAAATTTTTAAATTTTCTGCACATCTGTATAAATCATTAAAAATAGATATTTCCTTTTCCGCAGATATGGTGGTATATAAAAATGGAGAATTTATCTATTCCCGCTTTGCGGAATACACCAAAGCGAAGACTTTTATCTATTTCCGCTGTGCGGAATACACAAAAAAGAATAATTTTATTCAGCACACCCCAAGAATAAATTTCAATTAATTTTTTTTATGTCAATACAAATCCCTTTTAGGGATAAAATTTTGGTAGGAATGGTAATGTAAAAATCGATTTTTAGTCCCGTGGAGACGGCACCACATATACCTGCCATGCCAAACACTAACACTTACACTCAAATTCATATTTATTTTATTGTGGCAGTAAAATATAGGGATAGAGTTATTTATGTTTCTTGGAAAGATCAGTAGTATAAATATATAACAGGTATTGTTCAAAACAATATTCACAAAATGGTGTGCATAAATGGAATGTCAGATCATTTACACCTATTAATAGGGGATTGAACGCATCAATCTATTTCTGAGTTGATGCAAGATGTAACAGGAAATTCATTTAGGGATGAAATAGATGTATTTGCAAGTCTAAAAAAATAACTTCTTCTTTGTATTACAATTATGAATTGAATGTGCAAAACAACATTATCAAAATACAACACTAACCATAGCACACTAACCGGATAACTACACAAAAATAAATTTGAACACGATGATTAGGGAAGCAAAAATTGAAGACATCAAACAAATTCAAAGAGTAAGAAATTCTGTTACAGAAAATACATTGTCTGACCCCAATTTAGTTACAGATGAGGATTGCGAAATATTTATAACAAAAAGGGGCAAAGGTTGGGTTTATGAAATAGATCAACAGATAGTGGGTTTTGCCATTGCAGATTTACAAGACCATAATATATGGGCTTTATTTTTAGATCCAAAATTTGAGCAAAAGGGTATTGGCCAAATGCTGCACAATACGATGCTCCACTGGTATTTTGCACAAACAAAAGAGACAGTATGGCTGGGAACGGCTTTTAATACAAGAGCCGAAATGTTTTATAGAAAAGCAGGTTGGGTAGAAGTAGGCACACATGGCACCAAAGAAATTAAGTTTGAAATGTCTTATGAAGATTGGACGAAAAGAAAGGATTAACCTGCCAAGATGCATCGCATTCCATAGCCCACTGTTTAAACCCCTGACTATGAAGCAGTGCGTGATGGATTACTAATGTATCTTTTATTTAATTTTAGTATTCGTGAATTTCGCTGCGCTTCATTTGAAACGCAAAGTCCGGAGTGCAGCGAGGACTTGAATTGTAAAGCCCGAACAGCAGGGGCACGCCCAAAAAATGCCTATATCTACCATGCAATCTGTTGTGTTTTGTATGGCTATGGTTCTAATCATTATCTGTTAAAAAATTGTTTTCTGTAGAAAAACACAAGGCTTTTGAGTTTATCCACAACGCTGCGGAATGGTGTTTGTATTGTACGGCATCAAACTACCTTTACGGAGTTTTAAACAGTATCATAAAATTTTATTTCACAAAATATCATAACGGCAATCCCGTTATCATCGTAATATGAAACTTAGGTATCCGCATTTCATCAGCATCCTGTTTTGCTTTTTGCTTGTGCAGGCTCAGGCTCAGTCTAATAAAGTTACTAACGACCCAGATGCTGCATTTAAACAGGCTAAGGAAATGATACAACAGGAAAAATATAGTCTTGCTTATCCATTGTTTAAATATGTGGTAGATCAGGCTGCAGCAAGTGCCATTCCTGCTACTGTTCAAATAGAAGCACAGTATTATGCTATCATCTGTGGTCTTCAATTGAATGACCCATCCGCAGTAGTGCAGGCTGTAGATTTTATCAATTTGGAACACCATGAGCCTCGTATTGAAATGATGTGTTACCATCTCGGCAATTATTATTACAGACAGCAGGATTTTTCATCAGCCATTACATGTTATGAACAAGCGGGTATTGAAAATTTGAACAATGCTGAAATTGCTCAAATGAAATTTCAACAGGGCTATGCCTTGTTTTCCCTCCAGCGCATTAATGAAGCCAAGCCTTTATTTGACGACATAAGACAAATGCAAAATGATAAAAATTATGCTGCCGCAAATTACTATTTCGGTTTTATTTCATTGGGAGAAAAAAACTATAATCAAGCTCTTGCTGCATTTAAAATAATAGAACAACTACCGGAGTATAGTCTTGTTATATCTTACTATATAGCAGAAGTATATTACTACACCGGCAAGAAAGATGAAGCACTCAGTTATACAGAAGCGGCTTTGCAAAGGGGTAATCAATATTATGATCTTTCTATGCGCCAACTGGCCGGTCATCTATATTTTGAAAAGGGGAATTATATAAAAGCAAAACCATATCTTGAAACTTATATCAGCAAAACAGCTAAAGTAAGCAGGCAGGATTTGTATGAACTTTCTTTTTGTTATTACGATGCAGCGCAATATGATAAAGCCATACAGGGATTTAAGGAATTGGGTGGTAAGCAGGATACGCTTGCACAGCATAGTATGTATCTCTTAGCCGATTCATATTTGAGAACAGGAAATAAACCCGGGGCAAGAAGTGCATTTTTATTTTGTGCGTTAAATAGTAGTAATGGTCAGCAGAAAGAGGTATCAAAGTTTAACTATGGTAAGCTCAGTTATGAATTAGGCTTTACAGATATTGCTTTGAATGAATTGAAAGAATTTTCTACTACTTATCCACGTTCATTTTATACCAATGAAGCAAAAGAATTATTGGTTAATGTGCTGGCACGTACCAATAACTATAATGAAGCCTTAACACTATTGGAAAGCCTGCCAGTAAAAACTGATATGGTCAATAAAATTTATCCAAAAGTATTATATGGCAGGGCAATGGAATATATCAATGATCAACAGTTGAATAAGGCTGAACTACTTTTTAATAAAATCTATACCCTTCAATACAATGCTGAGCAAATACCATTTACAAATTTTTGGAAAGGAGAATTGGCTTTTAGAAATAATATATATGACAGCTCTATTATTTATATGCAACGATATATGCAGGAGCCTGTAAGTTATGGTGAAGTATCGCCATCAAACGCAAGATATACGCTGGGTTATAGCCATTTGAGACAACTGGATTATACACAGGCTTTAAATTATTTTGAACAGGTTAGTAAAACGATATCAACAGGAAGCAACAGTGTGCAGGGAGATGCATACCTTAGGTCCGCTGATTGTTATTTTATGCAAAAAAAGCTGAGCACTGCTCTGAGCATGTATCAAAACTTTGCAGCTACAAACTTACCCGGTAGTGATTATGCTTATTATCAAAAAGCCATTATAGCAGGAGCTTCGGATAATGCAAATCAGAAGTTAGAATTGCTTCAAGCTTTACAACAAAAATATCCTTCTTCTGCACTGATAGGTGATGCAAATATGGAAGTGGCCAATACATACCTTACAGAAGAAAAATACCAACAAGCCATAGCACCACTTAATAGTGTAATACAATCAAAAAATCAAGAAGCACTAAAACCACAGGCTTACCTAAAACTTGGTATCAGTTATTATAATCTGAATGATAATACCAAAGCTTTGGATCACTTTAAAAAATTAGTGAGTAGCTATCCTGCATCTACTGAAAGTGATGAAGCTGTGGAGTATGTAAAGGATATCTTTATAGAACAACAACAGCCGGATGCCTATATAGCTTTCATGAAGCAGAATGGAAAAAATGTAAGTTATAATGAGCAGGATTCTCTTACCTATATAGCTGCTTATAATGCCTATAAGGATAAACAAATTGACGATGCTTTGAATGGGTTTAAGTATTATTTATCCAAATTTCCCGAAGGGAGATATGCTGCAGATGCTGCTTATATTTCGGCCACAGTGTATAACCAGCAAAAAGCATTTGATGCTGCGCTTAGTTATTATAAATTGGCTATTGATAAAACTGCCAGTCCGTATGCAGAACCTGCTGCGCTACAAACCGCTAGGATTTACTTTTTTGAAAAAGCTGATTATATAAATGCTGAAAAATATTTTACGGAATTAAAAGCCATAGCCGCATCACCGGAGAATAGATTGGAAAGTATGCGTGGCCTGCTGCGCAGCCAATATAAACTCAATAAAATCAGTGAGGCTGTGCCTAATGCACAAGAACTGCTACAACAAAAGGGAATAGCCACTGACGATAAAATGATGGCCAATTTAATCATTGCAAAAGATAAACAAGCTGCACAAAATTATTCAGATGCACTCACTGGGTATAAAGCAGTAGTGGCTTTGGGTAAAAGTGAATTTGCTGCTGAGGCTCGGTATCGCATTGCTGAAATAAATTTTATACAATCCAAATTTGCTGACGCTGAAAATGCAGCATTTGACGTTATCAGTAAAAGCGGCAGTTATGATTTCTGGATTACAAAATCATATATTCTGTTGGGTGACATCTATTATAAGCAAAAGGATTATTTTAATGCAGAAGCTACCCTAAAAAGTGTGGTAGAAAATGCAACCATTGAAGCATTGAAAGAAGAAGCGAAATCAAAATTAGATATCGTAATACAAGAAAAAGACAAGAACAGTAAAATTGAAACAAACTAATTTCATGAAGCAGATAATCATTCTATTTTTTGGATGTATATTGTTGAGTAGGGCAGGGGCTCAAAAGGATTCAATTCCAAATAAAACTGTCGTGGTTACTGCATCATTTAAGCCAACAATAAAGAATAGTGCCAAGATAAATTTTAGTGCAACCACACCGCTACCAGATTCTGCGCAGCAGACATTGCGATATGATATACCTGCACAAAATCTTTTGTTTTCTTATCAGAGCCCTTCATTAAAAGCATTGGCTGCAAATATTGATAGCTTAGTACACTGGACCACCACCAACTTTGTAAAAGCGGGATATGGAAATTTTACGACGCCCTACTTGCAAGCAGCATTATCACTGGGAGATGGCACACAAAGCATAATACAACTCACTGGTAAATACACTTCTTCAAAAGGCAATCTGCCATTTCAGGATTTTAGTAAAACAAATATTGAAGCATTGGGCATTTTCAATAATACAAAGAATAATGAATGGAGTGCCAGAGTGCATTATGATCAGCAAAATCAATACAGGTATGGATTTAAACCAGATACATTGGCCTTTGATAAAGATGATTTAAAACTCAATTATACTGCTTTTGGTGCCAGGGTTGCGCTCCGCAATAAGGTTGAAAATGCTTTTGGTATTACTTACCATCCATCTGCTGCATTCAATATTTTTACGGATAATAATGGCGCAAGAGAAAATAGTTTATTGCTCCAAGCACCTATTTCAAAATCTATAGCAAAAATATTTGCTTTCAATGTGGGCTTTACTGCAGACGTTACACACTACACATCTGACACCAGTACATTGGACAACAATCTCTTTTATTTTACACCATCCATTTCTTTTAATACACCAAATGTGAAAATAACAGGTGGCATCATACCATCATGGGACAATAGCGTTTTTAATCTGCTGCCAGATGTAAAAGCTGAAATAAAAATCAAGGATGAAAAGTTTATACTGATGGCAGGTTGGACAGGATATTATGACAAAAATACTTTCCAAAGTCTAGCGGGTTATAATCCGTGGATACAACAGCCTGCAGCGCTTACCAATACCCGTGTAATGGAGCAATACGCAGGTTTTAAAGGCTCCGCTGGAAGTCATTTTACTTACAATGCAAAACTGTCCTTTATGCAAAGTACCAATCAAGCATTGTTTATAAATGATACGATATATGGTAATAGTTTTGAAACCGTATATGAACCTGAAATGACCACTTTAAGGTTGCATGGTGAAGCTGGATATACCCTACAGGAAAAGTTTAGTTTTATGGCCGGACTTAGTATCAATAAATTTAGTGGCCTTGAGGTCAATGAAAATGCATTTGGATTACTGCCCATTGAGGCTACTGCAGCACTACGTTGGCAATTGCTCAAAGACCTCATCATCAAAAGTGATTTATTTTTCTGGGACGGACCAAGATATAGAACAAAGTCTTTGACTACTCAGAAGCTTGATCCAGCTTTGGACCTCAATGCCGGTGCAGAGTTTACGATTCTACCGCAGCTTAATATTTGGTTGCAGTTTAATAATATTTTAAATAATAAATACCAACGATGGAATCAGTTTCCTGTGTTAGGAGCCAACGTATTGGCAGGTGTGGTTTATTCTTTTGATCGGAAGGTAAAATAGAAAGAGGTGGGTTTTGTTTTAATCTATATTTCTAATCCATGTATAAAACTGTGAAACTCTTGCAGCATAAGCTTCGGCCCTGCTTCCACTGCCATTATAACTGCGAACTGTTGTATAGTAATTCTGGTTGCTGTGCTTCCATTTTTCGGTTAGCTCTATCATCAGATATTTCAAACATTCGCTAAATTGATACCAGCCTTTATTTCTGAAGAAATTCGGATTCATTACTACATGCTGGAGGTCGTATTGAAACAGACCGTATCCTTTGTACAAATAATTTGCAGGACCATAACCTTCCTTTCTTCCCGGCTGGGGCATTGCCCTCATTTTGTTTGATTCATCTATCAATTGCTGTGTAAATTCTAACCCGAATTTATCAATCATATCTTGTTTGTTTTTGGGAAATGCTTTTCTATATGTGTCAGGAAAATCTCCACTGGCATCAAATACACAAGTTTTTAAAACTGTCGATGGATCGTAATCATCAATCCATAAACCCCATCGTTGTGCTGTTTCTTGACAAGCAATGGCATAAACAAGATATTCATCAAAAGGGCTGTCTTGCACAGCTGTTAGTATATCATTTCTAAAATGAGTCATCATCCATTTTGTACATTTTATGGTATTATTAAAGCTCAATGGCATATCATCAGGTATATGCTGGGGAGCATTCAAAATGGGTAATCCTTTTGATGGGGCTTGAAATATTTTTACTCCACCTCCCCAATAATAATATTGATCTCCATCCTGATACCATTTGCCTAATGCCTGATTTGGTATTTGACTTGTAGGTACTTCTATGCCATTGAATGTAAAGTTTTTTAGTACCTGCCCAACAATACCGGTTTGATCCGGAAAATTTGTTGGAATTCTTTTTCTCTTATTGAGTTTATTTGCTGTTACAATGAGCTGTGACATATTATCCTATGGCCTCCTCGCCTGTATTTGAAATGTTATTTTGAATATTGGATGCATTTTCATTTTGCCTAACGAAAGCACTTTCAATGTTAGCGGCTTCTGGCATTGTCTTGTTGGAGTGTCTGAGTTTCATCATTTTATTTAGGAGATCAAACCAGAATGGTGCGCCCAAAGAGATAGCCAATGCAGTAAGCAGTAATCCTATTATATTTGAAATAGATAATACTGGTATGCGTATAAAATATAAATCAATTTTTTTGTAATGATCATATCCAAGTCCTAATACCATATTGAGGCTGCTTATTTCATTGCGAATCATATCATTGGCGCTATGCATCAATTCTTTTTGGTCCTCCAATTCCTGCTCAAAAATTTTTGCTTTTTCATTATTTGTAGTATCCTGCTTTGTATAAATAAACTCCTTTTGTGTGGCCATAAAATGCTCAGATTGATTTAATAAATGAGCCCTCAATTCCGGATCTTTTGCTAATTGTTTGGCAATACTCAGTGTATCTACATTAAATGAAATGGCAATAAAAAGACCTATGAAAAATAAAATAAATCTTGTATATCGCTGATACCAACCGGCAGCCCTCTTCATGGTATCTTCAAACCATTGCTCTAAGCTTTTTTTAAACATATATAGATCTCCACCTGCATGTAACCATAGGGATTGTAAGGTCAATAATGTTTCCTGGTCAATTTTAATGGTAGATGTCGAATGACTTTCAAGATGATTATCAGGAATGGCTAAATTCTTTTTGTCTGTATCCATTGGAAACAACGCCTTCATTGCAGGATGATTACTGTCTGCTTTATTGGGTAAAAAATGATGAAAATAGCCATTTGAAATTGCATCTTTTATGCGCAATGCATTCAAATCTGACCCTGTAATGCCGTGTAATAAATCTAAGATAACTTTTGAAAAACTCTGAGCAGATACATAAGCTGGTTTACTATAACAATTATCTTCTGCTGAATATTTTATTAAAGGATGGGTATAGAACCACGAAGCAAATGGTTTTCCCTTCAAAAGATTTTTCCTTGATAATAAATGTAAGAAAGCATTTGATCTGTCTTTTATTATATTATTTGTGTTGGTCAAATTACCATCCTGTAACATTCTGATAATGGCTTTCTCTAAAATTTTTGCTCGGAATGAAAGTTTTGAAGCAATCATTTCTTGTATGATGGTAGCCAATAAAGAATACAATAAAAAAATGAAAACCAAGCCGATGATAACATCTAAAATTACAGAACCTGTCATAGCTGTATATTTTATGATTAAAAATGATCAAGATTCAATAAACAATCCAGGAGAAATAAACTCTTATGAGTAGAACAAAAATTTTAGAAAATGTTACCCTGATTGTGAATTCTTTTACAAAATAAATTA
>CALAGJ010000162.1 GCA_937892395.1 uncultured Parafilimonas sp. | reverse complement strand
GCTGCATCTGCATATATTGTTGGTGGCACCGGCGGTGTAAACAATATCTACAGGCAAACAAGAAATAACACTGTATTCGATTTTTATCTGAATTACAATAAGATTTTTAATTCTATAAAAAGTAATATTGATATTACTGCCGGATATTCCTACAACAACTTTCTTACAACAGTATATAACTATGCAAGTTATTTTGCCAACGGCACCAAGGTTCCCAACAAAGACCCCGCATTTTCTGTGAATAAGCCTGAGCACACGCTCTTGTCCTACTTTGGGCGGTTCAATTATACACTAAATGAAAAATACTTACTGACTGCTACTGTAAGAAGAGATGGCTCGTCTCGATTTTCAGAGGAGAACAGATGGGGACTTTTTCCCTCTGTTGCTTTTGCCTGGAGAATAAATGAAGAATCTTTTTTGAAATGTAATAAATCAATTTCTGACTTAAAGTTAAGGGTTGGTTACGGGGTTACCGGTCAGCAGGATGGTATCAATGACTATGACTTCCTTTCCTTCTATGCTTTGAGCCAGCCTAATGCAAGTTATCAATTTGGAGACACTTATTACCAGATGTACCGCCCCGGAGGATTTAATCCCAACATTAAATGGGAACAAACAGCTACGACCAACGTCGCCTTGGATTATGGTTTATTTAATAACCGCATTACGGGCAGTATAGATTTTTATAGTAAGAAAACCACCGACCTGCTGAACCTTATACCCCAGCCAGCAGGCACCAACTTTTCTGCATTCTTTATTGCAAATATTGGAAGCATGGAAAATAAAGGTGTTGAATTCAGCATCAATGCACAGGTTTTAAATAAAAACAATTTTACATGGGAAGCAGGTTTTAATATCACTTACAACAAAAACAAAATCACCAACCTTACAGTGGTGCCGCAGGACCCAACTTACAAAGGCATTCAGGCTGGAGCAATCTCCGGAGGAGTAGGGGGTGGCTTCTCTCAAATACAACAGGTGGGGTATAGTAGAAACACATTCAATTTATATAAACAGGTGTACGATGTTAAAGGAAATCCGCAGGAAAATGTTTTTGTTGATTTGAATGACGATGGTATTATCAACCAAGATGATTTAAGCAAAAGCAAGAGTGCAGTGCCAGAAATATTTATGGGTTTCACCTCGAATTTCTCTTACAAAAAATGGAGTGCAGGATTCGTACTTAGAAGCAATCTAGGTAATTATGTTTACAATAATATTTATAGCAATAACGGCAATCTTTCACAAATCACAGGAAATGCAGTTCTTTATAATGCTTCTTCTAGTTATTTAGACACAAGGTTTACTGGATCTGGAAATAACCTTTTAAGTGATTATTTCATACAGGATGCATCTTTTATTCGAATGGACAATTTGACTTTTGGATTTAATGCAGGTGCTATATTTAACAAAAATGCCAATCTACAATTAAATGCCGGTTTGCAAAATGTATTCGTTATAACAAAGTATACAGGGCTTGACCCTGAAATAAACGAAGGTGTAGACAATAATCTTTATCCACGTCCTAGAATTATCACACTTGGGGCTTCACTCCTATTTTAAATTTAAAAAAATTAGTTATGAAAAATAAAATATTTAAACTTCAATTATTTATCGGATTGCTGCTTGCATTTTCAGCTTGCACAAAAAAACTTGACCTTGTACCAACCAATGATATTACCGCAGATAAAGTTTACAGTACTGCCGCAGGTTACAAACAGGCACTGGCAAAAGTGTATGGTGCCTTTGCACTCACTGGCAACACTGGCGGAACAGGCAGCCCTGACATTTCACCTCAAATCATTAATGATGAAGGCAACTCCGATTTTTTAAGATTATACTGGAACTTGCAGGAACTTACAACAGATGAAGCTGCATGGACATGGCAGAATGATGCCGGCATAAAAGGACTCAAAGAAATGGCTTGGAGTGCTAATAACCCCATTGTAATGGGCGTTTATTACCGTGCTTTTTATCAAATTACTTTATGTAATGATTTTATACGTCAGAGTGCAGATGACATAGTTAACAGCCGTGGTATAAGCGGTACAGATGCTGACAACATTAAGAAGTATAAAGCAGAAGCAAGGTTTCTACGGGCATTTCAGTACTGGGTATTGATGGATCTCTATGCAAACCCGCCATTTGTAGATGAGAACAGTCCTGTTGCCACAGGGCTGCCTTCTCAGATAAGCAGAAAAGATTTGTTTGCTTACATTGAGAGTGAGCTTAAGGCAGTAGAGGGTGAACTCGCCGCAGCAAAAAATAATGAATACGGAAGAGTTGATCAGGCAGCAGCTTGGGCTTTGCTGGCACGTATCTATCTGAATGCAAAAGTTTATATTGGCTCAGAAAAATATACAGAAGCAATCACCTATTGCAACAAGGTTATTAATGCAGGTTATGTTTTACACAATAATTACAGGGAGCTTACCCTTGCAGACAATCATTTGAACACTGACGAAAATATTTTAACCATCAATTACGATGCCCGCTATACGCAAAACTGGGGCGGTACTACTTATCTTACACATGGGCCGGCTGGAGTTCCTGGAACCATATCCGGCACTAGCGGCAACTGGGGTGGCTTAAGGCATACACAACAATTTGTATCACTCTTTCCTGACCCTTCGGGCAATACTGATAAAAGGGCTCAATTTTATACAAATGGACAAAACCTTGAGATGAAACAATTATATTCTGGAACAGATGGATATTCATCCACCAAATTCAGAAATAAAACAAGAACCGGAGCACCCGCTCCCAATGCTGACCCTGCCGGCAACTGGACTGATATTGATTTCCCATTATTCCGCTTGGGTGAAATTTACCTGGTATATGCTGAAGCAGTATTGCGTGGAGGCACAGGCGGTAGCAATGCAACAGCACTTGAATACATCAACAAATTAAGGGGAAGGGCTTTTGCAAACGACCCTGCAAGCACAGCTGGAAGCATAACCTCTGGACAGCTCACACTTGATTTCATTTTGGATGAAAGAGGAAGAGAGTTGTACTATGAGGCTCACCGCAGAACAGACCTTATACGTTTCGATAAATTTGTAACTGCTTCAT
Organism: uncultured Parafilimonas sp.; assembly: GCA_937892395.1. GTDB lineage: Bacteria > Bacteroidota > Bacteroidia > Chitinophagales > Chitinophagaceae > CALAGJ01. The sequence goes on along the minus strand of CALAGJ010000162.1, from coordinate 938 downwards.
ATGTATGGGCTTGGAAAGGAGGTGTAGTAGATGGTATAGGTACCAATTCAAAATACAATATATTTCCCATAGCTGCTACTGACTTATCGTCCAACCCTAATCTCGTACAAAATACCGGGTATTAAAAATTTAAAAATTATTTCATTATGAAAAATAATATTAAAACGTTTAGCATTTTTTACTTTGCATTAATGGTATTTATATCCTGCAAAAAAAATATTGAAAAAACTATTATTACTAACAGTATTCCATCATCCATTACGCTTTCACCGTCAGACATTGTACTCACGGCTGCGTCTGCTGGAGATACGGTACAGATCATTTCATGGACTGCTCCAGATTTTGGATATACCGCAGCAATCAATTACACGCTTGAAATAGATAAAGCAGGAAACAACTTTGAAGGTGCAGCAATTGTAAATGCAGGCACAACAAAAACCATAAAATACCTTGGTTCTGTACTCAATGATTTAGCCATAGGCCTCGGCATAGCCCCCTATACTACTGGCACTCTCGATATGCGTGTAAAATCTTCATTGAGTGACTCAATTTATACCTATTCTTCAGTTTCTCAATTAACAGTTAAAACCTATCAGGTTGATTTCCCTGCCCTGCTCGTAAAAGGTGGAAACAGTTGGGTTACGCCAACTTCAAGAACAGACGGCTTTTTGCTTGCATCACCAAATTTTGATGCACAGTTCGAAGGTTATATCTATCTTCCAAATGCTGATGGTTGGGGAGGTGATGCATTGAAACTTGTTTCTACAAGTTCTGGTGTGGAATATGGATGGGGAGGAACAGCAACCACTATGGCGGCAGGTGCATCAGGTAATTTGTGGTTTACGCCTGCACCAAACTATATGAAAGTTACTGCGGATGTTTCTGCCCTCACAGTAAATTTCACTCCCGTACAGTTTAATGTAACCGGAGACCATAAT
>CALAGJ010000161.1 GCA_937892395.1 uncultured Parafilimonas sp. | reverse complement strand
TGATTTTGTTCTATATAGCTTTGGTATTCGCTGCGTTCTAATAGTCTTCCTTTTTTATTGAGAGTGCACTTGGCTATTGCGGGGCAGCTAAGGCATTTATTGGTTTTATAATGTTTTACAAAGTAGATATATCGTTGTTTACTTTTTTGATACCAGCTGCCATTGGTGGTTAGTATTTGTAGTTGTGGACAGGTGTATGTGTCTTGCTCTGGGTTGTAGATAAACTGATCAAAATTGTAATGGCTATCTGGTGCAAAGCTGGCTACACCCGGCACTGCTACGAGTGTGGTGCATCCATGTAGTATGGCCATTTTTAGTTCGCTGCCGGTATGGTAGCCTTTGTCAAATACGGCGGTTATATTTTTTTGTTGTAGTATGGTTTGTGCCCGGCGTACCATATTGCCCATGGCTTTGCTATCGTTGGTGTTGGTTACTTTATAATCTATGGGCAGGCAATGTTTGGCATCTGTGGTGGTTTGTATATTGTAGGCTACTTCGGTAATATTGTTTCGGGTTATCATTTGACGGCTTTCTGTATCTGTGGTACTTATTTGTGTTTGGCCGCTTTGTTGGAGTTGTTGGCTTAGGTCATTGTATTTTTCTTTTCGTTGGTTTTGTAGTTCTATTTCTGTTTGTATTATTTGTTTATTGTCATCTCCATCGGCAGCGGCTAAGGCTTGCTCATATTCGTTGAGTTTGTTTTCAATGTATTGAAGGTGTTGTTGAATTTTCTTTTCGTTGAAATTGTTTTTCTTGCTGTTTTGTGCACGTAGTTTGGTACTGTCTCCGGCTATGAGTCTGCCTCCTATTAGTTGAAAAGTTTTGGCAATGCTGACCGTATATTTAAATACTTTGCGTATGGCTTTGCTGTTGTCTCTTCTAAAGTTGCTGATGGTGTTATGGTCTGGTGCTAATTGTTGCATCAACCACATTACTTCTACATTACGATGGCATTCTTTTTCGAGTGTGCGTGATGAACGCATTGTATTGAGGTAGCCATAAATGAAAAGCTTGAGTAGTGTTTTTGGATGATACGGTGGACGGCCTTCGGATTGAAGTGTTGTGGCAAAATTGAAATCGGACAGGTTGATGCTTTCTACAAAAATGTCTATGATGCGTACTTCGTTATCCTGAGCTATTATTTCATCGAGACATTGGGGAAATAATACTGCTTGTGTCCTGCTTTTTCCTTGTATATACTGCATGTGCTAAGATACTTATTGCACATGGCTTTTGCAAGTTTTATTATGCACAATTGTGTGTAGTTTTTAGACAGATTGACGGATAGTAGTACGAACGCACAACATTTAGACGTATAGCCGAAAGCCCCCTGCAATAAGCCTTTTTACATCCATAAAGACATATAAAATTAAACGAACTGGGGGCTTTTGTCTATACGTTGTTCAGCAACGCCTAACGATATTTAAACAGCTTTGTAATATAGATGTTGTAGTAAAGTTGTTAGCTTATAAGCAGTATGAAAAAAGCATTGCACATCCCTAAAATATAAACAGGTACAATCATTCTACAGCCTTACCCTCATACCAATCTATAAAATCCTGCATTAAGAAGGGTTTCCAACTATTTTTTTGAGGATGATAGATTTCTAATGCTGTAGGTGCTGCCTCCATTTTATAATGAAACTTTGTATATACTTCAGCTATATAGCCGGGATAAAAATAAGCGGCACCCTGTGCTATGGCATATTCAATTTTACTAAGCAGTAAATATTTGCCGGGGCTATATTTTGCATAGTCTGGGTCATAAAATGTTTTGATACCTGCAAAACTTTCCAGCCCTTTATCAAACACACCCGCAGCTATCAACTGGTTGCCCAGTCTTAGCTCCATTAACCAACTATCATAAATATTTACATCTTCATCCTCCATACTCATATACATCAGGTTATCCCTTACAGAAGGGGCAGCATCAAAGTGGATATAATTCCTATATTTTGTATAAAGATTTTCTAAGGCAGCGCTAAGTACCAATGGAGCTGTATGTGTGGTAAATAATTTATTTCTTTTAGCAATTTGCTCTTGCTTTTTGGTACGCTGAAATTTTTTTAAATCATACCTAATCCAATGCACAGGAAAAAAATCTCCAGCATGCTCCACATAGCCTGTGGTAAAAATGGTTTGGCCCATTCTATACCAGCCTTTCATCAGGTATTCATCCAAAGCATAGCCATGTAAATCAATAGGTGTATCTACAGAATAAAACATGTTTTAAGATTTAATGCCGAGTGCGGGTAAAAGCTGTTGTAAAAATTGATGTTCATCCCAACTATTGCCACCAAGCCTTACTACTACCAGCTGTTGAGATGGAATGATGATGATACGTTGTCCCTTATAACCATCCGCACAAAGTAAATCTGCAGGTGCTTCGGGATAAATGCTTTTTGTGCAAGTAGTATCGGTATATCCATTCAACCAAAACTGATAACCATAATGCTTTTGTAAGTCTGATGGAGCAGGTTTTGATACAGCAGATATCCACCCTTCGGGCAAAATTTGATGGCCTCCTGCATTCCCATTATTACAGTATAACAATCCAAAACGAGCATAGTCTCTTGCACTGGCATATACATAAGAACTACCCACATAAGTGCCAGCAGCATCAGGTTCTAAAAGCGTGTGATACATGCCAATGTTATAAAACAATTCCCGGTAGGGAAATGTAAACCAATCCTCCCCTTTCTTTTGCCGCATCAGCCTACAAAGCATATTGGTATTTCCACTGGTATAGCTAAACATGCTGCCCGGCTTATATTTCAGCAAATGAGTAGCAGTATAAGCACCCATATCCGCTTTGCGGAATAACATATTGGTAACACTACTTGACTTTGCATAGTCTTCTAAAAAATCCAGTCCACTACTTTGATGTAAAAGATTTTCTATGGTTATATTTTTTCGATCATCATTGGCCCATTCTTTAAATCCTACTGGGGATTGCACATTCAATTCATTTGCTTTTGTCATTATGCCTATCAGTGTGGCTGTAATACTTTTAGCCATACTCCAGCCCAACAGTTTGGTATTTACGTTGATGCCATTTGCATATTGTTCCGTTATGATTTGATTCTTATACACCACCATCAAAGCATAAGTATTTGATGGAGTATTTTCCCATGTTTCATTCATTACACCGGAGCAAATATTTTTAACTACATCATAATCTACTCCTGGCACTATACTGTCTGCTACATGATTGCCCAAAGGCCAGTCAATAGTATCTGTATTGATTGATGGTGGTGTAGGTTTTGGGAATGCTTGATGTCTGATGTCTGCTTCACTATATTCACTTACAAGTGTAGCCCCCAGTCCTTTTCTAAAGATTGCTTTTTGCTTTGCCATGCCCCATACAGAAGCAGTCACACTTGAATCTTTATAATCTACCTTGCAAGTGGCAAGCCGCATCAATTTTTCAGATAAATCCTTTGCCAGTATATCTTCTTCAGTACGCTCAGATACAAATAAACCACTACACATCAGCTTTGCACTATAACCTGTGAGAATGGGAAATGATGTCCAGCAATAATAGATACCATAAGCCAGTGCTCCTGCTAATAGCAATAAAATAAATCGCAATATTTTTTTAGTCATCATAGTTTTTTGCAATAATAAATATAGGAAAGGGAATTATCATCATTGCATACAATAGACTGATTGCAGCATATTGGCTGTAGGAAAGTTAAGAAATCCAAAACGCATCAATTGTACCTATACATTTGTGCAGTATCTTCAGCATACAAAGGGTTAATATTTTTTACATGAATACATTAGGAACGAATTTTAGGGTACATATTTTTGGGGAATCACATGGCCCTGCTGTAGGCATTTTAATAGATGGAGTGCCACCCGGCATTGCACTCCATGCAGATGATTTCGTATCAGATATTAATCGCCGAAAAGGTGGTATGCAGAAGGGCACAACCCCTCGCCAGGAAACGGATATGCCCATTTTTCAATCCGGCGTATTCAATGGTTTTACAACTGGTGCACCACTCACCATTATCTTTGAAAATAATAATATTCGTAGTTCCGATTATGATAAACTACGGGCAATACCAAGACCTGGCCATGCCGATTTTGTTGCACATAAAAAATTTAAAGGGTTTGAAGATTATCGCGGCGGTGGACATTTTAGCGGCAGGCTTACGGTATGTCTCGTGGCCGCAGGTGTTGTAGCAAAAAAATTAATTGCACCTATGCATGTTGAATCTGTGATTGAAGAAATAGGCGGCGACACAGATATAACAATTGGGTTACAAAAAGCAATAGATGCAAAGGATAGCATTGGTGGAATCGTATCCTGCAAAGTGGCCAATGTACCACTTGGATTAGGAGAGCCATTTTTTGGTAGTGTAGAGTCACTGCTTGCGCAGGCAGTTTTTAGTATTCCTGCGGTAAAGGGAATAGAATTTGGGGCAGGTTTTGCTGCCGCAAAAATGTTTGGGTCAGCACACAATGATGCCATTATTGATGCAGATGGAAATACTGCTACAAATCATGCAGGAGGCATTACAGGAGGCATTACAAATGGTAATGATATCCTTTTTAAAGTTGCAATAAAGCCCACAAGCAGCACACCCAAAGAGCAAAGTAGTATGAATATTGAAACAGGACAGGTTGAATTATTTAGTATTAAGGGACGACATGATTTGTGCATAGCCCTCCGTGTGCCTGTAGTATTGGAATCAGTAACAGCTATAGTATTGGCAGACCTTCTAAGACAGCAATAAACAAAAAAAATCTTCAAATACTTATTGTAATCCACTGATACCGCACAAGTAAAACAAAATCATTCTCCGGGATGATAAACTCGTTCACTATGTGCATATACCCATTTTTTATCCAAGGACATGGGCTTAGTTTTTTGAGCAAGATAGAGTGGTGCCTGATCATCAAAATGTTTACTTTCAACATGAGATGATGCGCCATAGATATTTACGGTTTCTATTGTCGGCAATTCATTTTTTGCAAAGCGAATAAACATAATATATCCATCCCCACCTACAGATTTTAGCATACCATTTTTATAGGGTTCATTCCATTGTGGAGAAAGTACATCCCTGATGCCACCAAGTGGAAATACCTTATTGCCACGTACTAATTTTTGCACATCTCCCAAACTAAGATTTGTAGTGCCAAAGTTTTTCATAAAGTAGGCTTGCACATATTGCAAGCCCTCTACACAGGCAGATTCTGTAAGTACACGTTCATCAAACTTACCGCCAGATTTTGAGAGAAAATAATTACTGAGCATCATAAAAATTGCAGCTCCATTGCTTTGTGCATCCGTATTTCTATCCCAGTTTTTTAATGCCTTAATCATTGCGCTAAGCGCAATATATTTTGATTCGTCAAGCGTAAATAATGTATCTGTTTTTAAAAAGTATTGAAGCTGAATAGGTAAAGTTTTATCAAACTTTATTTGCTTCAATTGGTCATAACTTAGTTTGCCTTTTGGCATTAGTTCTAAGAGCCGTTTACTTCTGTTGTTGTGCCAGCTTTCCCATCCATCTGTTACAGGATAATTCTTGGGGGATAAATTATTGGAAGCATCAGTTGCATAAAAGGAAGAATGATTAGTATTAAATAAAAAACCTGATGCTGGATTGATGTATTGAGGCAACTGCTCCAAAGGTCTAAAGCTGTTCCAAAGTGTACTATCAGAAGTGCCGGGTAATGTTTTCGTCCAGTCAAAATTTTTATTTCGAAGAGGCATTAAAGCATTGTTGATATAAAAAATGGTGTCCCTGTTATCTGCATACATAATGTTAAACATGCTGAGTTCCTGCATCTGCAATGCCATGTAAAAGGAGGAAAAGTTTTCTGCTTTATTCATGTAATACCATTGCTGCAAAGCGCCAATAACTTGGTTGGCCCCCAGTCTGATTGAAAAACAACCTTGTTTATTTTTCATAGTTGCCCCATATACACTCCAGTATATTTTTTTTGAAATAGCAATAGGAACATTTCTAATATGCAGTTTTATTTTTTTTATTTCAAAGTCTTTCCATGCACCGTTATACCAATACTGATCTTCATTGTTTGGATTGATACGCAGTTGAAATATATCTGTTCTGTCACAATAATTTACAGTATGCGCCCAACCCAAATGTTCATTTACGCCATGCAAGATTACAGGCCCGCCTGCCAACAATCCGCCCAACACATTCAGTCCTTCTTCACTACAAATATGTGCTTCATAAAAAGCCTGAGAACCAGTATTGGGTTGGTGTGCATTTACCACAAGCATAGCTTCTCCAGATATGCTTTTATTGCCATGTATGGCAATGGAATTGCTGCCTTTATCTTCAGTAAAACCCGGCACCGGCGTTACATTGTTATTAAAAATTTTTATCAAAGATTCGGCTGCGCCATTAAAAACAGTAAGCGCCAATACGGAGGATGCTATATACTCCTTTACTGTGGCAGGAAATAGGTCTTTGTGCAGCACTTCTTTTGGATGCCTTGCCGCATAATCATTTACACCCTGTACATATCCTTCTGCTACTTTTAGAAATTGTGGAGTAAGTGTATGCCATTTTTCTTCTGTAATTTCCATACAACGAAAGAGCGCAAAAGCATAATCGCCGGCAGCACCTTCCTTCCCTTTTACCCTACCCATCAAATTTTTTGCAGGCAAAAACACCTCTTGAATACTATTGAAATCATCTTCGCAGTGGGCATAAGCAAGTCCATAAGACACGGCTGCATCCGTAGGTGCATATATATGTGGCACGCCAAATGAATCTCTTACAATATCAATAGTGGATGGGTCAATTTGTGCTTGCACCTTTGAGTGAACTACTAACAAAGAAAAAACACAGATGATACACTTAAAATTTCTCACCATAAATTACAAAAAGCTTGAATACAAAATAGGACTTCCGATGTATAAAAGACAATGGTAAGAAGATTATTTATTTGAACTATATGAAAAAGGAATTTTATTTCACTTCTTCAAACTCAATATAATCGCCACCGGGATCGGTAGTCTTTTGTGTAGGAGTGGTAGATGGGGGCTGTTGATTTTGCTCCTGCATATTTTTAATTTTCTGCCTTACCTCTTTCGTGGTTTTAGAAACAGGAATAATAAAATCAAAAATAAGTTTATACAGAAAATAAATCAATAGGCCATATAATATTACTTTCATGCTGCAAATGTATAAAGCCCTGCTACATCACAGGGCTTATTTTTATTTAAAAAATGATAAAGTTGATATGAATGGTTAAAGATGCTAATAATCTCCCAAGGTTTCCGCCACTTGCTCCAATGCACTGGCTAATTGTGCATCGTTTGGCGCTATGCCATGCCATTCGTGGCTGCCTTCCATAAAGTCAATACCTTTTCCCATAGCAGTTTTCATTAATATCATGATGGGTTTTCCCTGGCCAGTCATTGATTTGGCTTTTTCTAGGGTAGCTACTATTTCTGCCATATTATTACCATCACATTGTAGGGTGAGCCAACCAAATACCATAAACTTTTCTTCCAAATTTCCAAGGTGCATAACCTTGTCTGTAGGCCCATCAATTTGCTGTCCATTCCAATCTACAGTGGCTATATAGTTGTCCACTTTATGGTGTGCTGCACTCAGTACTGCCTCCCATATTTGTCCTTCCTGTAGCTCTCCATCACCATGTAGAGAATAAACTATACGATCGTCGTTATTTAATTTTTTTGTGAGGGCTGCGCCAATGGCTACACTCATTCCCTGACCAAGAGATCCGCTGGCTATGCGTACTCCAGGTAAGTGTTCATGAGTGGTGGGGTGTCCTTGTAAGCGTGAGTTGAGCTTTCGAAAAGTAGCCAGTTCATTTACTTCAAAATAACCACTACGTGCCAGCACAGCATAAAACACAGGTGATATATGTCCATTACTTAGAAAAAATACGTCTTCATTTTTACCATCCATAGTAAAAGCAGATGGGTTGTGATGCATGATATGGAAATACAATGCCGTTAAATAATCTGTACATCCTAAAGAACCGCCCGGATGGCCACTTTGCACGGCATGCACCATTCTTACAATATCCCTTCTAACCTGAGAAGCAATTTTTTCTAATTGAGCAACTTCCATTTTATAAAAAATTTGCGCAAAGCTATGTGTTCAGCATTATCACCAAAATGAAAATAGGGAATATTTGTAGTAATTTTATGGCTACAATGATAGAAGAATTTTTTTTATCTTAACACTACTCAAAATGGTAGTGGCTACCTGAAATCGTTTGGTAGATCAAATATTAAATTTTTTACCTGATCATAATAATTTTTACTCAACTGTACTATGGGCAATCTCACTTCATTTTCAATGATTTTTATTTCGCTCATAAATGCTTTTACTCCTGCCGGATTATTTTCAGCAAACATGAGATGATAAGCAGGAATCAGGGTATCATTAATTTGTTTTGCAGCAGAAAAATTTCTCGATAAACATAACCTTATCATATTGGAAAATGAAGCGGGGAAAGCGTTTGCGGCCACACTAATTACCCCTGTCATGCCACAAGCTATTTGAGGAAGTGCTAAATTGTCATCTCCACTTACAATCATAAAATCATCTGGACATTGCCTGAGTAATTCCATGCACTGTACCATATCACCACTGGCCTCCTTTATGCCAGCAATGTTTGCCACCTCGGTTGCAAGTCTAATGGTGGTGGATGCTTCCATATTTCTGCCGGTTCTGCCAGGTACATTGTATAAAAGTATAGGTAAGGGAGCACTTTCTGCTATGGTCTTATAATGTTGATATAAACCTTCCTGTGATGGCTTATTGTAATAGGGTGCAGTACTCAAAATTGCTGTTGCATGTTGCAAAGGAAGATTGTTTAAATCATCAATAACCTCGGCCGTATGATTACCTCCTATACCGACTACAACTGGTACTCTTTTATTAACTTTTTCATAAACAAAAAGCAGAATCTCTTTTTTTTCCTCCTTACTCAAAACGGGTGTTTCGCCGGTGGTGCCTAAAGCAACAATATATTCAACTCCACCTTGAATTAAATATTCAATTAATTTTTCAAGCGCAGAAAAATCAACTTCATGTTTATGATTAAAGGGTGTAACTATGGCAACGCCAGTTCCTCTTAAAATTTTAGTTAAAGTGGACATGTAAATATTAATATTTTATACAGCCGAATTTTCTTCGGGCATTTCATCCCAAAATCCCATTTTGCAATATTTTTCTATTCGTATCTGCTTACGTTCATCCGGTGAAAACCCTTTCACTCTTTTTATGGCATCTTTGATATATCCTTTCAGAATTTGAGCAGCCTCATCATAATCCCAGTGCGCACCACCGGGTGGTTCTGGCACTATTTCATCTACTAATCCAAATCCTTTCATATCTGTAGCTGTAAGCTTTAGCTGTTCTGCTGCTACTTCTTTTTTATCCCAGCTCCGCCAAAGAATTGAACTACAACTTTCTGGGGATATTACTGTGTACCAAGTATTTTCCATCATCAATACTTTATCACCTACACCAATACCTAAGGCTCCACCACTGGCGCCCTCTCCAATGATGCATACAATAATGGGTACATTCAATTGCATCATCTCATATATATTTCTGGCAATAGCCTCTCCTTGTCCTCTTTCTTCAGCTTCCATTCCTGGATATGCTCCGGGAGTATCAATTAGCGTAACAACTGGTTTATTAAACTTTTCCGCCAACTTCATAAGCCTATGCGCCTTTCTATATCCTTCTGGATTAGCCATACCAAAATTTCTTAACTGTCTTGTTTTGGTATTGTTGCCTTTTTGCTGACCTATAAACATTACCGTTTCTCCATCTAATTTGGCAAAACCACCTACCATTGCTTTATCATCTTTAAAATTCCTGTCACCATGAAGTTCTAAAAATTCAGTTGTCATCTTATCTATATACTTTAGTGTATAAGGTCTATCAGGATGACGACTCAGTTGTACTCTTTGCCAAGGAGTTAGGTGTTCAGTGATTTCTTTTCGCTTAAAAATTATTTCTTCCTCTAACTGACGAATGTTGGAGGAATAATCAATCTTAGCATTTTTATCGGCAAGTTTTTTTGTCTGCTCTATTTGCTCATACAACTCCTTTATAGGCTGTTCAAACTCCAGAAATTGTCTGTTTGGATATTGAGGCATATCATTTTTTTTGGGGGGGTAAAAGTAGGCAGTTTTTTTTGAGAGAAAGATTTGTTTATGAAAAATCAATCCCCTTATCTTTGCCACCCAATCCTAAAAATCATTTTCTTTTTTGGGAAATGATTTTGATTTACTAAAGTTTGGATCGGTAGTTCAGCTGGTTAGAATGCCGCCCTGTCACGGCGGAGGTCGCGGGTTCGAATCCCGTCCGGTCCGCAAAAAGCCTTGAGATAGTTCGGGGCTTTTTTGTTTTATGCCTTATTATGTCTATGTCATACAAAGTGAGAAAGATGGATCTTTTTACAAGGGTTTTTCGGAGCACCCATTAGTCAGATTGGGGCAGCATTGACCCCAAATCTTTGGGCCATTTGCATTAAAAATTCTTCAAAAAAAATGTAGATAGGCACATGTTTTATGTTTTTTACAGCTTTTGATTTCTTTAAAATTTTTTTCAAGCAAGAAAATTCCTCAATTTAAATATTCACTAATGATTATGCTACTTCAAAACTTTTTCAACCTTTACATTTGCGCAAATCTGAGAACTAATGCCAAAAAATCAATCCATAAAGTCAGTACTAATTATTGGTAGCGGCCCCATCATTATTGGTCAGGCCTGTGAGTTTGATTATAGTGGCAGCCAGGCTGCTAGAAGCCTGAGAGAGGAAGGGATAAAAGTGATTTTGATCAATAGCAATCCTGCTACCATAATGACTGACCCTATGATGGCAGATAAGGTGTATCTGCTACCACTTACTGTAGAAAGTATTGAACAAATATTGGAAGAAAATGATATTGATGCAGTCTTGCCTACAATGGGTGGACAAACTGCACTCAACTTAGCCATAGAAGCTGATGAGCTGGGCGTTTGGGAAAAATACAATGTTGCTTTAATAGGGGTGGATATAGCAGCAATAAAGACTGCGGAAGATAGAGAAAAGTTTCGCCAATTAATGATTGACATAGATATTAAAGTGGCACCAAGTCGTGTGGCAAACAGTTTCTTGGAAGGAAAAGAATATGCACAGGAAATTGGGTTCCCTTTAGTCATACGCCCCTCTTTTACGCTGGGTGGTACTGGAGGTGGTTTTGTGCATGTAAAGGAGGAATTAGATGAAGCCTTGCAAAGAGGGTTGCAGGCAAGTCCTATTCACGAAGTGCTTGTAGAAAAAGCGGTACTGGGATGGAAAGAATATGAGTTGGAGCTACTCCGTGATGTGAATGATAATGTGGTTATTATATGCACAGTTGAAAATTTAGATCCAATGGGTGTGCATACAGGTGATAGCATTACAGTGGCCCCTGCTATGACGCTTAGCGATACAGCTTATCAGGATATGCGCAATCAAGCTATTCGTATGATGCGTAGTTTGGGAAATTTTGCAGGAGGTTGTAATGTACAGTTTGCGTTAGAGCCACAAACTGAAGAGATTATTGCAGTAGAAATAAATCCAAGAGTAAGTCGCTCTTCTGCATTAGCCAGCAAAGCCACGGGTTATCCTATTGCAAAAATTGCTGCAAAACTGGCAATTGGATATTCCTTGGATGAACTAAAAAATCAAATTACAAAAAACACTTCTGCATACTTTGAGCCAACATTAGATTATGTAATTGTAAAAATGCCTCGTTGGAATTTTGACAAATTCAAAGGCGCAAATGACACTCTAGGTTTACAAATGAAAAGTGTAGGTGAAGTTATGGCCATTGGGAGAAGCTTTAATGAAGCAATTCAGAAAGCCTGCCAGAGCTTAGAAAATGAAGCTGTTGGTTTAGGATATTATGGTAAAAGCTTGATGAAATCTGATGAGCTGATTGAATATATAAAAACACCAAAATGGGATCGGATATTTAGAATAAAAGACGCTTTGATGCAGGGGGTTACTGCAAAAACAATTGTGCAAGCTACTGGCATTGACAGGTGGTTTATATATCAGATTCAAATTATTTGTGATCTTGAAAAAGCAATGACTAATTGCAATACTTTAGAGCATCTCACTGATCAATTATTGCGTGAAGCAAAACAAAATGGATTTAGCGATGAGCAAATTTCACGCATACTGAGAAACACTTGCACAGCGGAAGAAATATATGAAAGAAGAAAAGCCGCCGGTATTACAAGAGTGTATAAAATGGTAGATAGTTGTGCTGCAGAATTTGAAGCTGAAACACCTTATTTCTACAGCACTTTTGAAGGCTGAGTAAAGTTGAATAATTGAACGATGCGTATCATTTCACGAAGTGAAAAAAAATTATTAAAAAAGATTAAATCATGATTTCTTGCAAAAAACTTAGTTTTTTTTTATTTCTTTTACTCATTGACCTTGCGGCAACGGCTCAATCTATTAAGAAATATCCTATTGGTAATTCGGGTTGTAGTATGTACTGCTATTCCGAACCCGAAAATGGTGAAACAGAATATAGTGAAGATTCTTCTATCATATACAAAGCATTTAGTTTCATAGATGAATATGAATACGGAGTGATCTGTGTAAAGCTTTTTGAACCCATTGAAGATTTAGAAAGTGCAGAAGCAATGAGTAAAGGTTATTGTGATTATTTAAAAACCGTTTTTGACATTGAAGAATCTGCGGGATATGGCATGGGTCATAAAATGGATAGCTATGAACATGCAACTGGGTTTATAGATTACTGGAAGGATAAAGAAGGTGATGAATGGAAAATAAAATGCTGGACAAATGGAGCAGTTATAGCATTTATGTATGTAACCCATACAGGCAGTTTGCCATCGGAAGATTTCAATAAACAGGAAACCTTTTTAAATGGGTTTCGCTTTCCGGAGGAATAGGAATGGATGAAATTTTTAAAGCCCACTATCCCTTGCATATTAACCTGGAGATCGTTGAGTATTAACCAATGGTTTTGTTGAAAGAAATAAAAAAATCCGGATTGAGTAAATCCGGATTTTATAAAAATATATTTCAATTAGGAAAGTGCCTTTTTTACCAAATCTGCCGCTTCGCTTAATAATATTGCACTTTGTACCTTTAGTCCACTTTCATCAATCAGCTTCTTTGCCTCTTCTGCATTAGTGCCTTGTAATCTTACAATAATTGGAATATCAATATTACCAAGCTTGTTGTACGCTTCTATTACTCCTGCTGCTACACGGTCGCAACGTACAATGCCTCCAAAAATATTGATGAGAATCGCTTTTACATTTTTGTCTTTCAAGATGATTTTAAAACCAGCTTCTACAGTCTGCGCATTGGCTGTGCCACCTACATCCAAAAAGTTTGCTGGCTGTCCACCGCTTAGCTGTATCATATCCATAGTGGCCATGGCTAAACCTGCACCATTTACCATACAGCCTACATTTCCGTCTAATTTTATAAAATTCAAATTGAATTGTCCTGCTTCTACTTCGGTTTCGTCTTCCTCTGTTATATCTCTCAAGCTAGCTAAATCTGTATGACGCATAAGTGAGTTATCATCTAAACTCATTTTACAATCTACTGCTATTATTTTATCATCACTTGTTTTGAATAAGGGATTGATTTCAAGCATTGCACAATCCAGACCAGTATAAGCATTGTATAAATTGGTTACAAATTTTGTACAGTTCTTAAAAGATTCTCCACTAAGGCCAAGATTAAAAGCAATTTTTCTTGCCTGAAAACCAGGTAATCCGGCACCAGGATGTACCCACTCTTTAAATATTTTCTCCGGTGTATGATGTGCTACATCTTCTATATTCATACCACCCTCGGTACTGTAAATAATTACATTTTGCCCTTTAGTGCGATCTAATAAAATACTCAGATAAAATTCCTTTACAGGATTTGGGCCAGGATAATAAACGTCCTGAGCTACTAAAATTTTATTTACTTTTTTGCCTATTGCTCCTGTTTGTAGGGTTACTAAATTACCACCTAAAATATTTTTAGCAATCTGTGATACATCTTCCAAACTCTTACCAACTGCTACACCACGCTGTTCAGACCCGGTTATTTTTCCCTTGCCTCTACCACCTGCATGTATTTGCGCTTTTACTACAGCAAAATTGTTTGAGGTTTGGTTTTTAATCTGACGGTAAGCTTCTTCCGCTTCATGCACCGTGCTACAAGCCATTCCTTCCTGCACAGGCACATCGTATTTTTTTAGCAATTCTTTTGCTTGGTATTCATGCAAATTCATAAAGCAATGATTTTATCTTATTAAACTTGGCGAAGATAAGGATATTGACTTTTGAGGAAAGCCTTAATCATATAAGTAAAATCAAAAACGATTATTGATTGATTGTTTTACGCTCATCCATCATTTTCTTATAGTATTTCCAACTGGTCATATTTGGACTTGTGAATGTATTGGGTGCATGCTGGTATTCTGGATGCTCTACCATTACAATATCTTTCACCTGCTGTGGAAGTCCATTCCATCCTGATTTTAATTTCCAGCCCCTGCTGGAAAAAACCAAATATCCCGGTTTGTCTGCCATCTTCATCCAGGGCAAAAAGTCGCTAATGCGTGTCCACGAAATATCACAAACAGCATTCTTTATTTTAGCATTATGCAGGTCTTTCTCATTTACAAAAAACTGAAACATTTCCATGGCTTGGTACATATCACTCCTGCTGCTTTCTGGCCAATCATTCTTTTTTAAAGCACTGGGGTAGAACAGGGGCAAATCAATGTTGAAGCATAGGCGACCATCACCCATTTGTATATAATCCAGAGTAAATCGACCTTTTTTTAACAACACATTTACAGGGTCATTCCATACATGAAATACTTCTACACTATCTTTTGTAAATGGATTGTACCAGTTCTGAAGTATAGCTCCCGTTTTAGCATCTTCATACACCAGCATTTCACGGGTAAGTTGGGTTACGCCAGAGTCGTTTGGGATAAACCGTGCTATATTATACATTTGAAATTTGAAGAGTAGCTTTATAGGTTGCTCTGGTTGCAAAGCATAGATTAAACCTTCATCATAAAACACTACTTCTTCTGTACTATCGAGGCTACCCCTTGCCTTGAGATAAGCAGTCATATTATCATTAGTATCTTCTAAATTAAGTGTATGTTTTTGTGCAAATCCAGAAATTTCGGTAAATAATAAAAAGATAAGAAGGAAATTTTTTTTCATAAAGCGTTTCGTTATTAAGGTCAAATATTACACTTTATTTTATAAATTTATCAAAAATTTGATAAATGAAAACAGTCAAGGTTATATATGATAGAGATAAATAGTAGCTACAAAAAAGCCGCTCCAAAAGGGAGCGGCCAATGAATTTCGAATCTTAAACATTCGATAATAATTACTCTGCAATTACATCAAATGCAATTTCTGTAGTATTACCATTACCAAAATCAATCGTAGCTTTATAAGAGCCAATTTCTTTTACCTCATCAGTAATAGTAATTTTTCTACGGTCTATTTCATAACCTTTTTGTGATAGAATAGCTCTTGACAATTGTAAAGCGGTAACACTACCAAAAATCTTACCTGAAGTGCCTGTTTTAGCACCAATACTAAGTGGAGATTCGTTAAGTTTTGCAATAACACTCTTAATTTGAGCTAACATAACTGCCTCTTTTTTGGCTTGTACTTTCATACGCTCTTCCAACTGTTTCATATTGGAAGGACTAGCTTCAATGGCATATTTTTGTGGAATTAGGAAATTTCTGGCATAGCCATTTTTTACCTTTACTACTTCATTCTTTGCACCCAGATTATCTAAATCTTGGATTAAAATAATTTGCATAAATTTTTTTTAGTTCCCCGAGCCCAATCTATTAGGATTCAGACTGTCATCCCCCTGCGGGGAATTAGGGAAGGTTACTAAATAGTTCTATTTCAT
>CALAGJ010000160.1 GCA_937892395.1 uncultured Parafilimonas sp. | reverse complement strand
TTCTTTTTAGTTAGCAAAATGAACGCATTAACAGGTCAATATGAAGTAAAAGTGGACGGCAAAGGCCGCCTTCGTATGCCTACTGACCTATTGCGACAAATCCCGGAAAATACCAACTCCAAATATGTCATTAATAAAGGATTAGACAACTGCTTGCGTTTGTATCCCATCGTACAATGGAATGCAATCACTGAAGAAATGAATAAAAATTTGAATTGGTTTAAATCCAATGAAAGAGAATTTTTACGCTATTTCTACCAAGCAGCAACGCAAATTGAATTAGACAGCAACGACAGAATTTTAATTCCTAAAAGATTGACAGATGCGGTAGGTATAAAAGATGAAGTAGTAATTCTAGCATTTGGAGAGGTAATTGAAATTTGGAATAGCGATGTGTATTACGGTACCGTAGCTAAAGAGCCAGAAAATTTTGCGCAAATGTACTATCACCATTTTTTGAAAATGAAAATTTTAAGGGCTTAGCTTATACATGATACATTGTCAATCATACCATTGAATAAATTGTTGCGTTTAGTTTTTGATTTTCATAGAGCGAAGAGGAATATTAGTGTTCATTTTCATAGAAGCATCGCTGAATATAGTTTTTAAAAATAAGGTGTATCTAGTAAATAATTCAGCCATTACATCACAAATTATTGATACACACAATAGCTGTAGATAAATAAAAATTATTGTATTGAATGTAGCTTGGAGCGTTATACTCTTCGTATGTATTTCATTATTTGATTCGATATTTTTCAGGCTTTGTTTTTGTTCTCATAATTATATTTCTTGCCTCTAAATCTAATTTTACGGTTTCACCATACCATTGAACTCCGCCTACAAAATCATCTTTTATTTGTTGATAGAGTTTTTCCATAAGTTCTGTATGTGTAAGTTCCTCTTTTCCTAAAACCTCCAAAAGATTTTTTCTGATAAAAGTATATTTCTCTAAGGAAATATTTTTATTGGTTTTTCCTGCTATGGGATGTAAAGTTTGAATAGTATCTGCTTTCATATATTTTGTTTAGATGTAAAAGCAATTTGAATTTTCGAAAATTGTTATCAAATATATTGATGATTCTTTTACTGCGTAATGAATGAAAAGGGATAGTAAATTTTAGAGTTGTGATTATCTCTTTTCAAGCAGCTACATCATTCTTTGTATCGCATCCATAAAATCCATAAACTTTCTACATCATTCTAAAACTAAGGGCTGCAAAATCAGCCACAGAAAGGTTTTCGGCTCTTTTATTAAATATATCATCCGTTAAAACATCGGGTGCAAAAAGTGACCTCACTGCATTGCGCAGCATTTTTCTTCTCTGATTAAAAGCGGTTTTTACTAAAAGAAAAAAATGTTTATCACTTCGCATCAATGGGGTATCTTTTCTTCGGATTAATTTTATGACTCCACTCACCACTTTTGGTGGCGGTAGAAATGCGGTTGCGGGCACATCAAAAAGATAGGTGGTATTATAGAAAGCTTGCGTAAGCACGCTGGTTACCCCATAAACCTTTGACCCTGGCATGGCACAAAGACGCTGGGCCACTTCCTTTTGAAACATGCCCGTTATACTCGGCACCTGCTCCCGCCACTCTATCATTTTAAAAATAATTTGTGTAGAAATGTTGTAAGGAAAATTGCCCACTACAGCAAAGTTGGTTTGGAATGGTGCTTCAGTTTGCAAAATATCTGCTTCAATTATTTTATTTTTTAATTGGGGATAATGATCCTGTAGCCATGTAATTTTTTCTCTGTCTATCTCTACTAATTTCAAATCAATATGGGGAATGTTTGCCAAGTATTTTGTAAGTGCGCCGCCACCGGGGCCTACTTCCAGCAGTGCTGTAAAAGGATCTTGCTGCACTGCTGCTACAATTTGCTGGCAGATATTTTCATCTTGTAGAAAATGCTGACCCAGCGATTTTTTGAGTGTATATGTATTGTGCATCATAAAGAATGTACAATGATAGCAGAAAAACAGTTTAAACCCTTTTCTACACAAAGATTTACAATGCGTATCTTGGCCGCCATTCAATAAATTATGCATAGCGAATATAGAAAACCTGTGGTGGGTTTTTCCTGTGGAGATATCAATGGTATTGGCATAGAAACCATTTTAAAAGTACTAAGTGATAATAGAGTGTACGATTTTTGCACCCCAGTAATTTTTGCAAACAATAAAGTCATCAACTTTTATAGAAAAACCTTACCGGAAAATAATCTGTCTTTTCAACTGGTAAAGGACTTTAACCGTCTTAGTTTTAAACAAGCCAATATCTTTTCCTGCTGGGAAGAAGATATAGAAATACAACCCGGACAGCTCAATGAAATCGGCGGCAAGTATGCATTATTATCACTGGAGCGGGCAGTGCAGGCTTTAAAAGAGGGGCATATAGATGGATTAGTAACGGCTCCCATTCATAAAAAAAATATTCAGTCTGAGCGTTTCAATTTTACGGGGCATACTCCATATTTGAAACATGCCTTTAATGCTGGTGAAATAGCAATGATTTTGGCTGCGCCAAATTTGAAAGTTGCGCTACTTACTGAGCATGTACCTGTGAAAGATGTGGTAGCCCATATAACAACGGAAGCCATTGTAAAAAAACTGCAAGTGCTGTATAAAAGTTTGCAACAGGATTTTGATATCAGCAAGCCACGTATCGCAGTCTTGGGTTTGAACCCGCATGCAGGTGATGAAGGACTAATAGGTGATGAAGAAATAAAAATTATAAGACCTGCACTACAGCAAGCCAGAGATAAAGGTATGCTTGTATTTGGGCCCTATAGTGCCGATGCATTTTTTGCCCGAGCACAGTTTAGTAGCTTTGATGTGGTGTTGGCTCTGTATCATGACCAAGGACTTATACCTTTAAAATCATTAGCCGCAGGCGAAGCAGTAAATTTTACGGCAGGGCTACCGGTGGTGCGCACAAGTCCAGATCATGGAACCGCTTTTGATATAGCTGGTAAAGGTATAGCCAGTGCAGAGAGCACATTGGCTGCATTATTTTTTTGTATCGATATCATTAAGCAAAGAAGTGAATACAATATGCAGCGCAGCAATCCTATCCGCAAAATGAGCACAGCTATAGTAGCTAATGCAAGGGATGAAGCTATTGAAGAATAAAGAAATGTTTTGACTGGCCAGATAGCTTGGGAACATCTATCTATAGCAAAATATTCTGCTATGATATACTTTATTACATGACTTGTAGCACAGGTACACTGCTTACAAATTAATATTCACTTCATTATCCCAGTTGGATTTGATATTAATTTTATCGTTGATTTTTTCGGTTATTTCAGGTTGCAGTTTGAGTTGATAATTGCCGGGATCCCATATTCCATTTTTATTTGAATCATAAAGAATGCGCAAGCTATACTCACCGGGGTCAAACAGTTTTCTATAAAATTCATAGCCGCTCAGTGGCACAGATTCCAATAATTCGGTCCCACCAAAAATCTGCATTACAGGGTGTCTGGTTGTATCTAAATTCTTAAACCTTAGTCTTATACTACCGTAGGCTGCTTCGCTTTTAATCTTAAACCGAAGGGTATCCGTATTACGCAGTGGGGTGCCTACACTGTCTGCAAATGCATAGCGATCTATTACTAAGGCAAAATACTCCTCCGGCCTCCATGCTTTATTAAAAGTAAAAATCTTTCCGGTGCTATCCTGCACAATTTGATAGCCTGTAAGCGGGTGAAAATTCGTATCGCACAATACAATTTTTGAACTATCCCAGCTGGTTACCTTCTTATCAAAAGTGAGCTGAAATGGTTTAAGCAAACTTTGTTCTTTTTGTTGTAGGGTTGTGGTAAATGAAATTTTTTTTACAGTATCAATATTCCTTCGTCTGTTATCCACCACTGGTGGCGCAGTGGGTTGTCTTTGATCTTCTCTTTTTACAGCTTCAAAAGCATATAGATTCTGAGGAGTGGAGCTCCCATTTTTAACTACTATTGGCGAGTCAGCAAAAGCAAATAGCTTGGTACTGTCATCATATTTTTTTGAATAATCATTTGGCACTATAAATAGGTTGTATATGCCGTCAGGCAAAAACTGAAATTCAAATGCGCCTTTACCATTGAGCCTAGTATAGTACAGAGGTTTTAGTTTTTGTATGGCAGTGTCTGTGAGGTTTGCATACAATGTGGCTATAAGTGTGGAGTCAATACTTCCAGTTTCTGCCAGTTGTACATTGCCTTGTATGGTACCCGTTGCAAGCATACTATCAGTACTAAACACATAAGTAAAATTTCTGTAAGGGTTGCCTTCATTTACATCTTTAATAGCATCGCCAAAATTGATGGAGTAGGTTGTGTGGGGTTGTAGTGTATCCCTTAATCGTATGGTTACATTTTCTAACTTTCCGGTGAAGGATGGTTGCTTTTCAGGATAGGGAGATACAATGATATTACTGAGCTTGGCAGCATCTAACTGTATGTATTCATTAAATGTAAGCACAATTTTTTGACCTGTAAATAAAAGCATTGAATCTTTCGGCAATGCTTTTAACAATATGGGTGGTAAACTATCTCTTGGACCGCCTTCCGGGGGTATAATGTTTGCACAGCCATACCCTGAAAAAAATAATATCATGTATCCAAAAAGAGAAAAGCAAAATAGCTTCAATATTTGCTGCATCTTGCCGCAAACATAATATCTTTTGGATGTATGATTAAAGAATGGACTTTTAATATTATTCTTTAACAGGCTTTTGAAATAAACTGAATCTATTGACTTTCATATTGTGTGTTTCTGATATATGAATGATATAATTTCTTGCAACTTTTTTTTATAATTGGTTAGAATGATTTTTTGTGAATTATATAAATTCGGGAAATCATTTTATTACATAACGCACCGTTGGCCCAAAGTGATACCCCATTACAGCGGGTTTAAAATCTGGGTCTATATAAGCACCTCCAACAATTCCAATATGAAAAAAAGATGTGAGTTTAAAGGCTGCTTCAGCCCGAAGCGGAAAACTAAGCGTGTTAAAGGATGATGTATATTTTAAAGGAAAAACAAAGGGTTCTTCTTTAACTAAATAATCTTCTCTTACGATAGTAAAGGCCGCACCTCCGCCTATACTTAATCTAAAACTTGATTTTTCAGGTAGGAAACTATATTTATACATGAAAGCTGCTGCCGAGTAATACAAGTTGGTATTTGTAAATGAATTATCAAAAGGATCTATTATGATATTATCAACTCCACTTGTATTATAGTAGTATGAATTTCCATGTTGGAAATTCATACTCATAATGCTATGTTTTGATAACTGGTACTCTAATTCAAAAAGGTATGCTTTTCGTGGATTATTCCTACTTAAACCAGGTGAAGAAAAATTAGTATAAGCTGCTGCTAAAGAAACTTGTTTTGCAAATTGTCCTTGTGCGCTTAGGAAAAATAAAACACAAGTTGAAACGTAAAATGTTCTGATTAAAATGTGCATTGTAATTAAAGTTATAGTTTTGTTCGGAGGCTAAGCCTGAGTGAATAAACTGTGTATTTGTAAATGTCGTTTTGAAACTGGATATATAATCCGCCATCTATAGTTTTGTTGATTGCCTTATATATACCAGGTCTTATCGTATATCCAAATGCAGATTCTTTCAAAAGTGCTATCGATGATTTGGGTACTACAATACGCCTGTTGTCATATACAAAATCCAATGAATACCTATCAGTTGTTGAAATAATCCACCTATGAAACTTGTATTGTACACCAAGGCCAAGATCTAAATACAAACCCTCTTTTGGCTTTGTTTGTAAATGGGTCATTGCTTGTATATCAAATGTTCTTCGTGATTCGGCAACTTCAAGCAGCTCAAATCCGGTTACAGCAAAAAATTCAGTTTGTAGGCTAATACGTAGATGTTTAGCAATATCTCTCTCAACCCCTATTGAAGTGGATATACCTGTTGGAAGTGAAAACGTAACCCCAACATCTGGGCCGGCTGCAAATCCGCCTGCCACGGTAAGATGAAAATCATGCTTTGATTGTGCCCATAATTGTTCCTGACAAATTAAAAATGAAATTAAGGTTATAGTAATAAATGATTTCATAAAATATTTATATAGGGCTGTGTACAGCAGCCCAATTTTTTTAGAATGGCTGAGACATAAATCTGAATTGCCCAGTTGGTATCCCAAAATCTATTGTACCATTTCTTGCACTTATTAGCATCTCACCTATATACTCACTTGAGCCATTAATATGTTTTACAGCTAATCCCCCTACTGCAAATGCTGCTTTAACTACACCACTTGTGGCACCTGAATAATAAGCACTAGAATCTAGAATATTTGCAACATAATTGGCAACTTGGTAATACGTGTCTTCCTTAATTGATGTTTCGTCATGTTCCAAAAATGCATATTTCATTTCTGTTCCTGTTTTAAAATATTGCCATAAATGAAATTGATTAATACCACAATTCCACCACTTTTTATCAATGTCCTTTCTTTTATTTGGTTCAAATTCTGCTCTATAATTTCTTTCATTTATTGATGAGTCAATTTCTGTTTGGCTAAATGTCCAAACTTTTATTTCTGGTGCACCATTTACCCATGATTCTACTGCACTAAGATTTCCAAAATACATTTCAAAAATTGACTCATATAAATATTCTTGCCTTAACCAACGAATGGGTTCTGTTGAATCGCCCTCAGTTCCAAGATCAACTGAAGTGCATTTGACCAAATCTGGATATAAATCTCCCCCTGTGCCACCACCACCAGAACCTCCTCCACCAGAATCATCATCTCCTAATTGGCATGGTTTAGGGCAGCCTTCACATATGCTATTAGATCTATAGTATTGTAAATCATCGCAAGCTATAAAACCACGTTCATTTAAGCTTATAATTACAGTAGGTGCATTTGGGGTTACTCTTCCATCTAATATAATGGTGTTACCATTTTTATCATAGCCGCTAATTTGTGGTTTTCTGGCTTCATCCCACTCTGCATCCATCCAAACAATATTTGGAATGGCATTCGTATTCCATTGCTCAGGGCTAACTTGTACAGCTATTTGCATTAATGGAAAACTTGAAGAAGTGTTGGCAAGTATTTGCATTTGTGTAGCATTCCAATTGTAGTTACCACCTTGATAATCCTTTACAACTTTTGATACAAGAGCATCATAATCTCCATCAAATGCTTTCAAAACTTCTTGCTTTAGATAATCTCTAAAACTGCGGTTGCGCAGCAAATTGCTTACAGCTTTGGCTGATTTTTGAGATGCATCGTTCCATTGAAGTTCAACCGTGGTGAGCATGGAGTTAGTGGTTTGATTTACCCCCCCCCCGCAGGAGCTAGTTCATTTTTTTGACATGCTGAAAAAGCGAGTAATCCAATACCTGCTAACAGCATCATTTTTGAAATGTTCATAAATTTCAATTTTTTATTGTTAGCCTTTATAACGCTAAAGGATTGCGCTGTAATGCTTTGGGTTTTACAGGAATGACCCGGTACGGTATCCTATGTACACTTGGATGTTTTCAAGGCAATGATAGGAATAATATAATTTGGGCCAAAAAAATGTACGATTTTTTGAATTGATTTTTATAGCAAATCATTGATGTCCGATAAAAATAATTCAAATGGAGGTTTTTAAGGACCTCCCTTTTAGTTTTGTGTTACGAGCATAAAACTATAAA
>CALAGJ010000159.1 GCA_937892395.1 uncultured Parafilimonas sp. | reverse complement strand
GCTCAATCGTTAGCCCGCTTTTGCAACCCGACCTGCTCGAGTAGGGGGAATTGCCTGTAACAAGATTTGAACTGAGATCTAAAACAACCTGTTTCATATCAAAAATTTTTAAAATCTAAAGCCTAATGAGATATTTGGGAATACACCTTCTGATGAAAAACCGGCTACCGCTTGTAATACAAACATTTGAGCGGGAGCAAGGTAAATGCCTCCACCATAACCGGAATGCCATTTATCAGATTCTTCCCCCTTAAACCAAACCCGTCCAGCATCCGCAAATCCCACAAACCCAAACTGCCCAGGTATGATATAACTGGCAAAGTCTGCCACCTTTATTCGTAGTTCCAAATTATTATACAGAGCCTGCGAACCTGCAAAACGATATTGGCGATAGCCCAATAAATTATCCTGCCCTCCTAAAAATGCAGATTGATAAAAAGCTGTCTTACCCACACTTACAATACCCCCAATCCTATTGGCTATGATAATAGATTTTTTTGGATTGAGACTTTTTATAAATACAACTTGTGGCTGCCATTGCATGAATGATTTTGAAAACCGATTTAGTCCCGCAAATGCAGTTACCTTCATGCTGATTAAATAGCCCCATTGAGGTGTTATTTTATTATTTCGAGCATCTATAATCCATGCGCCTTGAAACCCTCCATGTAATTTATCTTTCAATATTGATACGCTATCGTAAGTTTTTACGGTAGCAAGATTGTTTATGAATCTGTCTTTGTTATCGCTGCTGTCAAAACTATACCATTGAATGGACGGGCCAATGCTTAGAGAGCTATTGGGTTTATTGCGCCAGCGAAAAAATGGATCTACTTGTACGATTGAAAATCTTGTTCTGTAAAACCTGATATAGTCCTCAGTTTTTATAAACCGAGTTTCATTGCCAATACCAAAGAAGTTTTGTGTGTTATCCGGAGCTAATGCAATGGCATTGATGCCGATATCAGTTTTGCTAAAAACATTCATCCATTCTGACTGGTACTTAAATCTAAATGCATTTGTAGCAAACGCATGTGAAAAGGAAATAAAATGCTTACTGGCATAAGGTTGTTTTCTAAAACCTTGGTGTGTATGTCTGACTCCAATGCCCATTAAAATACCATCATCAATATTAAATCCTACGGATAATACCGGAGCAGTTATATGGTATAAATTTGTGGGAACAATAGCGATATTTGTACTATCATTAATCAGCCTTTTATGCACTTTGTGTAGGTTGCCATAGAATGTGTTGGCAGAATCTTTATCAAAGATGAATACATTCCGCTTTGTGCTTTTAATGTTATATGCTTTATACCCAGCACCACCCACAAATCTCATTTTTATTGGTGCATGCCTATTATCGATAAAAACACTATCATTTCCATGCCTCAAAAAAAATCGCAACTCTTTTGTTTCTTCCTTTTTGAATGTACGGTTGTACAATAAATTCCTGATTTTTCCCTCCTTACTCATTTTGTATGTGCTTACTACCACACTTCCATCATCATTGCTATTTACAGATACAAATTCATTTTTGTCTGATAAATGTATGTCCACAATTTTGTTTGAAAAATCATAATAATGCTGCATGGCTTCATCTAAATGAGTTCTGCGCTGTTGCAGGGTATTGAGCAATTCATTCCCCCTGAGTTTGTACATTTCTGTGGGCATTTTTTGCAAAGCAGATGCCAGCACACTATCCGTAACTCGTTGTTGAAATAAATCAATGGCATGCTGCCATGCAGCTTTGTCCATTTGACTTAAAAAACGACTGTTTAAATTTCTACTTTCAAAAAAGAAAGCATTGATTCGTTTTATATCTCCATCAAAATGATGCAAGAAGGGAACCAACCAGGGCCGAGAAATTATTTTTGGCAACACCCCTTCCATTACATGAAATACCTGGTCTCTATCTCTTGGTACAGCTTTGTACCATTTTTCTTTACCTTTCATTGTATCTGCCCATCGCCATTGGTCTTCATGCCTATCCCAATCGCCCAGTAAAACATCCAATAATCTTGCGCTGAAAAAAGTGGCAGTATCAAAGCCATTGTCATTGTCTGCATTGAGATTGTTCAACATCTGAAGCGTGTTATCAGATTTGCCAATTGGCTCCCTTTCTTCAAACAAACATAATGTATGTGCAAAACTGTTTGAGTACATGCCCAGTGCCTGGTTTGGTACTACATAACCTATAGTAGGATTTGTGTGCGGCACATGTACTGCATTTGCAATTGTAGGCACCACTAATGCACTATAAGGATGCTGTGCACTCATGGCATCTTTTACTACATCTGCTGCAAAGGAATTTCTTACGGCACCAGGAAGTAATACTTCAGGATATTTTTCTATGCTGCGCAATACCCATTCATTTCCCAAAGTATCCTTTAATCTTAAACTCCTGGACTGTTGACCACCGCCCCGCTTATAAGGCGTGAGCCCTCCTTTGAGCGTACTGATATTTAATAAAGGCAGCTGTACATCTACATCATTTTCTGCACGATAGTTTTCGCCAAATAATACTCTATGTATTTTTCCTTTATCATTAAAGGCAGGATATGTTTTTACAGTAATGCTATCATGCTGTAGCATTGGTTTCTGTTCATACTTTGATGCGCCAACCGTAGGCTGCTGTACATAAGAATATGCTGTTTCAAAAACTGTATCCTTTAAAATATAAAAATTAATTTTTACTGATTTGTTATCATAAACATCGGCAGTTACAAAGCCATTCTCATTCGTTGCAAAATTTGCTTTCCCTTTTCTCACATAAGTTTCTTTAGAACCGGATCCACTAACAATTTGTGTATTTTTTCCAAGTATAAACTGTTGTGTATGCTCATGCCCAGATGCAAAAATTACATTCGGCATATTGGCGGTAAGCTTGCTGATACGCATAACCATATCCTTATACAAAGGATGTCCAAGATCTTCTGCACTGGCAAAAGTTTTCCGTAGTAGCGGATATAATGAACCCACAACCGGCATGGGTATATACAGATTTTTATTGATTGCTGTTAGTGGAAATACATGATCCTTTACAGAAAAATAACCACCATGTCTTCCATAAGATTTGAAGGGGTGATGGCCTGCAAGTAAAATTGTTTTATTGCTATTTTTATACAATAGCTCTTGCAGTGATTCTATAAACTGCTCCTTTGTTGTGCAGGCACAATCAGCTTCATCATTGTTTATTGGAAATGGATATAACCACCACTCACTATCAAATGTAATAATGGTGAGTGCATCATTTACAACAATTTCCTCAGGCCCGGGGCATCCATTTGAAGGACTCATGGCAAGTTGACTGTTATGTAATGAAGAAAGATATTCCGATGCTGCTTTTATTTTTAAAAGACCTTTTGGCCCACTTCTATCCCAATCATGATTACCAGGCAAAAAATAAACAGCAGCGCCTTTTGCACTGAGCAGGGCAAACTCTGACTGTAGGATTTGACGGGTTTCAATTTCCCCTGCTTCGCCGGGTAATGCCATGCCGGTTGGATAAATATTATCACCCAAAAAAAGGACGATAGTGTGGCCTGGTATGGTGCTATCTACTGCAGCCAAAATGATTGCTTGCTGGTCTGTATTCTTTTCGCCTGCATCGCCAATAAGTATGATTCTGTCTGTCAGTATGTTTTGCGCCATGCATCTATTACACATGAATATAATAAGACAACAGCAGACAAATTGTATCCGTAATTTTTGCTTATATGAGCTGCTATCTTTCATATTTAAAAAATAAAATATTACCCTTTTTTGTTTTGCTTCCTTCATTACAAATAAACATATCTCCGGCGGCATTAAAGCATAATCCCTCCGGTTGATTAAACACTGATGTTGGCAAATGAAAAGTAGATTTCCAATACCAATCTTTATCATATACGGATAACATATTGTTTACGGATGATAGAATATACCAATACCCTGATAAAGGATGCTGAGCTATAGCTGAGGGCTGCCAGTTGTGATCTTTGTTTTCATTAATTTCATAAGTGATTGCCCCCAATTTTTCGATCTCATTGTCTGTTGATATTTTCAACTGATATATTAAGCCTCTATCCTTTTTTTTATCTTCAGTAGCATTACACTGTTTACAGAGCAGATAAATGATACTATCAACCTCATTAATATACAAACCTTCATATTCTCCTTTGGGTACTTTATTTTTTATTTCGAAGGATTCCAAATGATCTGTGTCATGCTGAATATTTTTATTTACTCGAAACAATGAACCATTACTTTTCAACACATACAACCAGCCTTTAAAAATACCAATGTCTTCATAATCCCCTACTTTACTAAAATGATATGCGGTAGTGCTATCAGCAACTAGATTTATTGTGTAAATTTTTCCTTCTTCATCCTGTACAGCATAAATATTATTTGCCATGTTCGGTAGTATGGTAATTCCTGAAATTTCGATGAGCGATTCTGGCATTGTATATACCACAGGATTAGACAATTGATAATGACTATCTTTATGCTTTTCATTTTTTTGTTGTGCGCATGCCATGAATGAAGTCAATAGTGATACACAAATTAAAGCACCCAAATATTGTTTTACAAAATACTTCATGAAGATTAATTCAATATTGAATAAATATGTTTTTGTGCACGCAATGGCTTGTCTGATGGCTGTACCGGTATGTTTTGTAAATGATCATTCAGCTGGGTGGCTTGTACAGTATCATTCAGCTGTGCTGAAATGATTTTTATTAATTGATCTTTTACAACCAAGTCATACACCGGAAAGCAAACTTCGACTCTTCTGTATATATTTCTGTTCATCCAATCTGCCGAACCCAGATACATATCATCATTTCCATCATTATGAAAAATGAAAATACGACCATGCTCTAAATAACGATCCACGATTCTTGTTATAGCAATATTTTCACTCATACCCACTACTCCGGGCTTCAAGCAGCAGATGCTTCTAACTATCATTTTTATTTCAACACCTGCACATGAGGCTTCATATAGTTTTGCAATCAACACACGTTCTTCTAAGTTGTTTATCTTAATGGTAATGCTTGCATTTCTACCTGCTTTTGCAGCCGAAATTTCTTTATCGATACATTTCAAAAAATGCTCCTGTAAATTAAATTGTGCCACCAATAAATGTGTAAAAGCAATTTCTTTTGGGTGAAGGGGCAAGCGCCTTTGCATCAGGAAAATAAAAAGCAACTCAAGCTCGGCAAGTATTTTATGATTAGCAGTAAATAGAATATGATCTGTATAAATTTTTGCAGTGCTCTCATTTAAATTGCCCGTTGACAACAACCCAAAATAAATATAACGATGCTGCATGCGTCGTTTTATCAAAGCCACTTTTGCATGTACTTTTAATCCGGGAATGCTATTGATAATTTTTACACCGGCGGCCTTCATCAACTTTGACCATTTTAAGTTATTGGCTTCATCAAATCTGGCTTTCAATTCTACAAAAACAGTCACTTTTTTTCCATTTTTTGCAGCAGTTATAAGAGCATTAGCAATTCTGCTATTCTCGGCTACTCTATATAGTGTAGTGTAAATTTCTGTTACAGACTCATCTGTGGCGGCTTCCGCAAAAAAGCGGATGACTTTACTATAATCTTGATATGGTGTATGAAGCATACTATCCTTCTTAAGCATGGATTCAAAAAAATCCTCATCAGGTGTATGGTTTTTTGTCGGTTCATTCCAAGTGGAATAGGATAAATGAGCCTGCTTTATCGGTATGCTAAATAAATCTTTTAAGTGATGATAAGTACCACCCGGCACAAGCATATCCTTACTGAAACCCATGCATTGTGCAAGCAGTTGTAAAGCATCCACAGATAGACCGGGTTGATACAAAACTCTTGTGGCAAATCCATCATCTCTTTCAAGCAGTTGGGATTCTATTTTTTCTGCAATATCACCTTCATACTCATCTTTTAAATCCATGGCCGCATCTCTGGTTATTTTGAGACTATACACACCCGTTACAGCCTTACCTGCAAAAAGCTTATAACAATTGAATCTTATGATGTCATCTAAAAAAATTATATAACTTTTTTCTGCTGAACGCACTAATTTGAAGCGGGGTATCTTATCCGAAGGAATATTGATGATACAGGGCAAATCATTTTCAAAACTTATATACAAATAAAGCTTATTGTTCTCCGGGAAAAAATGCATTTGATGGCGTACATAAATTTTTTGAATAAAAGGAAGCACATCTGAATCAAAATAGTCTTTTATGCTTGTTTGTATGTCTGTGGGCAATATTTCATTATAGACAAAATACAAATTCTCGTGCTTTAGCAATGGGATGATTGACTGTGTAAGTATTTGTCCATATTGCTCTTGCTGGCCCTGAATAAGCTCATTTACTTCATTCAACAGTTGTGTGGGGCTATCTATTATACCATTGTTGCCATAAATATTATCTACTTTTTTTGTAAGCATTAATGCAGGCATACGTACCCTGTAAAACTCATCTAAATTGGAAGAAAATATTGCCAGAAATTGGATGCGTTCCAGCAGTGGAACATTTGCATTTGCAGCCTCATCTAATATTCTGCCATTAAAACTAAGCCAACTAATATCCCTGTCAAAGAATTGCTGAATTGCCATATATGCAAATATTCTACAAAATGTTTACTATCACAGTACAAATTTCGAAATTAAAATTGTACTATTAACCCTTTCTAACTAATGCATTGTGGTAAGTTTTTTTCATTTCATGAAAACTAATCCCTACTTCGAATGCAGTTATTATTTTATCCTTGTAAAATTCAATTTTAAAATAGAAACTTATGCCACGTCCAATAGCCGCAGAATGTCCTGCATACTATGAAAAATATTTAGCCCTTGTACATGGAAATTCTATTCCGGAAATATTTGAAAATCATCAAAAAAGTATTTTGGCATTTATAAATGATATACCAGCAGAAAAAGCAACTTATGCATACGCTCAGGGAAAATGGACTGTTAAACAAGTACTGCAGCATATTATAGATGCTGAGCGGGTTTTTGTATATCGTGCCATGCGTTTTAGTAGAAAAGATAATACTCCCTTAGAGGGATTTGATGAAAACAGTTATGCAGAAACTGATGCGTCAGAAACAAGAACTCTTTACTCTTTACAAAATGAATTGGCTTTTTTACAACATGCTACAGATATTTTCCTTGCCAATCTTACTGATGAACAATTGGCCTGCACTGGTACTACCAATGGTAATATGGTATCAGTAAATGCAATAGCATATTTTATTTATGGACATAAAATTCATCACCTCAATGTATTAAAACTACATTATGGCTTATGATAAATGCGCAAAAGAATATGGAGTATAAAAGGAAACTACATGATATCCATTGCCTTGGCAAAATAGGTAAATACACCCGGGAGGGCTAACCAAAAAAACTGTCTATAATCTGCATTTGCAAGCATAAAGATTAATATTCCTGTCCAGATGAAAAATGTAATCCAATGTTTTTTTGTACTTGCTTTCGCTTCCATATTGTATATTATTCGGAGCAAAAATAGGGAGCCGGAAACAAACTGTAAAGAAAAAATTTTTGGATGAATAGATGGCACAGCAATCAAAATGCTTTAATATTTTTCTATAAATCATCTGTTGCTTAACCCATACTTTTGCAGCCCGGCCTCGTAGTACAATGGATAGTATAAGAGTTTCCGAAGCTCCAGATCCAGG
>CALAGJ010000158.1 GCA_937892395.1 uncultured Parafilimonas sp. | reverse complement strand
TTTCCCTACACGACGCTCTTCCGATCTTACCCGCTAACATCAATAAAAATAAGCCAAAATTGGTCAAACGTGGTGAAGGTAAGGTCATTGGTATAGCTCAATAAAGTGTTGGTCTAAGCCTTGAGGTTGTTGACGTTTTTGGTTTGTAAACCTCCCCTTTTAGTAAAGGGGGATCGAGGGGGATTTTATCGTCAAGGCAACGCCAAACGCTGTAAATCTCCCCTAACCCCTCTTTGCCAAAGAGGGAACGTCAACAGACTTTAAAAAAAATTGACGTAACAAACAACAGTAAATTAGTTACGCAATATAGGCCGCTAAAAAGTCATCAAAGCTTTGGGTGTCACTGTCTTCAATGGCTTTTTGTGCTGCATGTGAGGCTAGTGCTTCTTGGCTGAAAAAGGCTTGACGCTCTGCCGATAACGGACGACTCAAGAAATAATCCCGATGCTAGAGAGCCTATGGCTAATGTTTTTAATGATTTTCTTCTGTCCATAATTTCAAATTTAAAAGAGGATTTGCTGATTATTTTTTTATACAAACACCTCACCCTAACCTCATTCCTCACTGAAAGGGACTAAAGCCAAACGAGGCATATAATTCAAATGGTGTATGCATTGAAAACAAACAATTTTTTACATAAACTTTTTATAATAGGATACCCTAATACTACAAATTTCGTTTCTTCATTTCATCTATAATATATTCACTGGTACGCATGCTTAAGGCAAGTATGGTAAGTGTAATATTTTTATCTGCCTGACTTACAAAAGCTCCGCCATCAACACAAAACAGATTTTTGCATTCATGAGCTTGGCACCATTGATTGAGTGCACTGGTTTTGGGATTACTACCCATACGTACTGTACCTGCTTCATGAATAATGTTGCCTGGATTAGAAAGACCGTAATTGTTTTCAGGACCATCATCTGCTCCCCAGGTAATAACAGCACCCATAGCATGCATAATTTCTTTAAATGTTTCCTTCATGTGTTTTGCTTGCTTTATTTCATAGTCTGTGTAATGTGTATTAAAGCGTAATACTGGTATGCCGAATTTATCTACAACAGTTGGGTCTATTTCACAAAAATTATCTGCTCTGGCAATGGTTTCTCCTCGGCCAGCCATTCCTACTGAAGCACCATAGAAAAATCTGAAATCTTCTTTAAGCGAAGCGCCATAACCACCAGCTTCTTTCTTTTTGCCTTGTACTGCATATTTACCATTTAATCCTTCTATGCCCCAACCAAATCCATAAGCTGGTGCGTCCATACCACCCCAATATTCAATGTGATATCCGCGTGGAAAATCAAGCTTACTGTTATCTAACCACCAGGGGCTATATACATGCATACCGCCAACACCACTTTCGTTGTATCGCTTACGATCAAAGAGTTGTGGCAGTACACCTCCCATGGCAGCGCCTGTAGAATCATGTAAATATTTACCTATTACATTACTGCTATTGGATAGGCCGTTTGGGTGTCTTGTTGATTTTGAATTGAGTAAAAGCCTAGCACTTTCACAGGCACTTGCTGCTACAATGACGGTGCGGCCTTGTACTTCATATTCCTGCATTTCATCTTTATTGATATAACTCACACCAGTGGCAAGACCTTCGTTATTTGTCAATACTTCTCTGGCCATACAATTGGTAAGGACATCTAATTTTCCAGTTTTTAAAGCTGGTATCACTAAGCAGGATGATGAGGAAAAATCTCCATAGACTTTACAACTTCTATTACACTGCCCACAATAGAAACAAACACCACGGTCATTGATTTTTTTGGTGAGTATGGATAGGCGGGAAGGTATAACAGGTACACCTGCATGAGGTGCTGCTTTTTTTATCATCAATTCATGTAAGCGAGGTTTTGGAGGTGGAAGAAATACACCATCGGGATCGTTTGGTAATCCTTCATTGGTACCAAACACTCCTATGAGTGTTTCCACTTTATCATAGTAGGGCTTTAAGTCTTCATATCCAATTGGCCAGTCATCCCCCAGGCCATCAATACTTTTCCTTTTAAAATCTTTTGGGCCAAAACGGAGAGAAATTCTTCCCCAGTGATTGGTACGGCCACCCAACATGCGGGCACGCCACCATTCCCATTTATCACCTTCTGCATGAGTGTATGGTTCACCCTCTACAGACCAGCCCCAATAGCATCCATCAAAATCACCAAATGGCCTAAACTTAGTACTGGCACCTCTGCGAGGTGATGCCCATGAAGGTTGAAGTTGAGCACTATGTTTTGCAGGATCAAACCAAGGGCCTGCTTCTAATAAGCAAACGGTTAAGCCTGCATTGGCCAACGTATATGCAGCCATACCTCCACCAGCTCCACTGCCTATAATAATAGCATCATAAACTTTGGATTGTTTTTTAATTTGTGGTGCACCCATGATAATTTTTTTTTGGTTTACGAAGATAGGGAAGTGAGCATTAAAAGATTGTTTGATTTTTTTTCTTATAATTTTTTGAAGTAGTATGTTTATATTTATACAGATATTTTTTTGCATTGAGATAAATTTGGTTGGTAATTTTTTTTGATTTCTTTTATAAAAAACTTAGTATGAAATATCTAAAAAACATCTTAACAATTTCCTGCTTTTCTTATGTAGTTTTTTTCTTTTCCTGTAGCAAAGACTCCGTTCCTGGCTCTTCATCTCAATCAAATTATCGAAGTATTGTTGTAGATAATCCTTTAAATACTTCTGGTGATTTTCATTTAAGTACAACTGAACAAAATGAATTAGTAATTATAAGTTTACCAAGATCAAATGCAGAGCAAGTAAATAAAGTATGGGTTGCTGCATTTGATCACAATATCAACCAACAAGCATTTAATAAAAAGTTAAAAGATGCCACGCTACAGGTGTCAGATGATAAGCGCTATTTAACCATAAAAAGTAAAAAAGAACAGTATTTTATTGCACTTAGTGAAGAGGAAAACAAAGAAAGAGCAGCAGCCATTTCAGCATCAATTCGCAATAGTGAACTCATCACTGCATTTTGTTTTGGCATCACTTATCAATGGGGTCATTACGATTTGAATGAGCTATTAAAAAATAAAACAATTTCTGTATTTGAATCTATTCGATTAGCACATATCAAAGCAGATATTAGCAAGGCTAATCTTAAATAAGATGGCGAATAAAAATGCAGTTCTGGCGGAACTGGCTCTATTGCATGTAGCATAGATGGAGCTTTGGGAACAGGAGGGTGCAGTGTCTCTTGTATAGCTGGGTACTATGCGTGCTGCAAGTGTCCAGTTCAGTTACATCCAATTGTGTGAAAACAAAGGCTGGTGGAATAGAATAAGCTTGTATTCCATTCAACCTATATTGTGTAGTTGAAATTTAATATAAAGCTGCAATACTGCATGTGCAAGTCCTCAAGAATACTTGGTGACTTTAAAGTAGTTCCATATTGTGTCGGCAAAAAATTTATCTCAATCAATTATTTAATTCTGCTTTCTTTTTTTATGAACAAACATAAAATAAGATTTTTGGCTGAAAAGGATAGTAGTACTCAATTTATTGAACTTTAGCTTATATCTACATCAAGGGTAGCCGTCAATTAATATAAGCTAATTCATTTTATAGGCAAAGACTAACCATTCGTTAACCCAATAGTTTCATTACTCTATTCGTTTTGCCCAATGTGCCTCTGACAGTTTCAGCAATTCCTGCTGCATCATAAGCACATTCTTTGTATAATTCTTTTGGTGTGCCATGCTCTATGATGGCATCCGGTATGCCAATAATTTTAACTACTGATGTATAATGATGGGATGCCATAAACTCTAAAATGGCTGACCCAAAACCTCCTTGCACGGTTCCATCTTCCACGGTTATTATTGTTTGATATTTACCAAACACTTCATGTAGCATTTGTTCATCTAAGGGTTTTACAAAGCGCATGTCATAATGTGCTGGATCAATGCCCTCTGTACGTAACTCACGTATGGCTGCTGTAGCAAAATTTCCCGGATGACCATAAGTTAAAATTGCTATATCTCGGCCGTCCTTTAGTTTTCTTCCAGTACCTGGAGTTATGTATTTAAAAGGGGTTTTCCATTCAGGCATTACTCCTTCACCACGTGGATAGCGAATGACATAAGGCAATTTATTTTCTTCGCTTTGAGCGGAATACATCATATTCCTTAGCTCACTTTCATTCATTGGCGCAGCCACTATTAAATTTGGTATACAACGCATGTATGCTATATCATAAGCACCATGATGTGTAGGACCGTCTTCACCAACAAGACCCGCTCTATCTAAACAAAATATTACCGGCAGTTTTTGTATAGCCACATCATGCACCACTTGATCATAAGCACGCTGCATGAAAGATGAATAAATATTACAAAACACCCTCATGCCTTGTGTAGCCAACCCAGCACTTACAGTAACCGCATGTTGTTCACAAATACCCACATCAAAAGCACGATGGGGCATTTTTTCCATCATAAATTTTAAGGATGATCCACTTGGCATAGCCGGTGTAATACCCATTATAGTATCGTTCTGCTCCGCAAGTTCTATTATTGTATGACCAAATACATCCTGGTATTTTGGAGGTTGTGGAAGGTCGTATTTCTTTTTAAAAATTTCGCCAGTTACTTTATCAAATAAACCAGGTGCATGCCATTTGGTTTGATCCTTTTCTGCCAGCTCATAGCCCTTACCCTTGACAGTAATGATGTGTAAAAGTTTTGGGCCGGGTATTTTTTTAAGGTCATTTAATGTATCCGTAAGCTTGGTAATATTATGCCCATCTATCGGGCCAAAATATCTAAACTTGAGTGCTTCAAAGAGGTTGCTACTTTTACTTATCATCCCTTTCATGCCTGCTTCCAGTTTGCTGGCTACATCTCTTGAAAACTTTTTGCCTGCGGGGAGTTTGCCCAGTAGATTCCATACATCATCCCGCATTTTATTGTAAGTAGGACTTGTGGTAATGTCTGTAAGGTATTCCTTTAGCGCTCCCACATTTGGGTCAATGCTCATACAATTATCGTTGAGGATTACAAGCAAATCGCTATCTGCTACTCCGGCATGATTGAGCCCTTCAAATGCAAGACCTGCTGTCATGGCACCATCACCAATTATGGCAACAGACTTCCTGTTTTCACCCTTATACTTAGCAGCCATAGCCATACCCAAAGCACCCGATATAGAAGTGGAACTGTGCCCTACCCCAAAAGTGTCATATTCACTTTCAGTTCTTTTAGGGAATCCACTCAAGCCCCCATATTTTCTATTGGTGATGAAATTATCTCTACGGCCCGTTAGTATTTTATGGCCATAAGCTTGGTGTCCTACATCCCATACCAACTGATCATAAGGAGTATTGTACACATAGTGCAAAGCCACAGACAATTCTACTACACCAAGACTGGCTGCAAAATGACCGCCATAAACACTTACAATATCTACAATGTATTGACGCAGTTCATCACAAACCTGATGTAATTGTTCTCTGGACAATTTTTTCAAATCATCCGGATTATTAATACTGCTGAGAAGGGGCCCTGCTTTAGGTTCCATTAAATAATAAAATTGAGTGGCAAAAATAGTGTGAAAATATTGGGATAGTTCACTTAATAACGGAATATGACCCCTTTTAGTTGAGTCAGATAATATCTTTCTTTACCAAATAACTCATTATTTAACCACTAATCACATAAAAATGGTGCTTGCAGCATCAAAAATATACTTTTGATTAATGAAGAATACAAAATCACTGTATTGGTGGTGTCAGTTGGGGGGATGGGCATTCTATGCCCTAACACTGATATTCTTTGCAAATATTTTTTCTCAGGAGCTAACTGATATCATGAATAAACGGTTGGCTTTGGCTATAGTACTTGGTCTTTCATTTACGCATATCATGCGGTTTTTTATACTACGATTTAATTTTCTACCTCCTCTTTATGGTAAGCAATGGTTGTACTTATTATTACTTGTAATAGGTATTTGTACGGCATATAGTTATTTAAATAGTAGTTTGGTAGAACTTTTTGCGTGGTATGATCCGAAAATTAAGGCAACGGTTGAAAAGCGATTTTTCTACAACCTGCTCAATGATTCGCCAATCATTTTAGTTTGGGTATCTATTTATTATATCTGGCATTATATACAGTCTTTTAGTAATACTGAATTAGATAGGGTTCGTTTGCAAAGTTTGGTTAAAGAGCTGGAACTTAAAACTATCAAATCACATATCAATCCACATTTTATTTTCAATGCCCTAAATAGCATCCGTGCTTTGGTAGATGAAAATCCTGAAAGAGCCCGAAAAGCGATAACAGAGCTTAGTAATATTCTGCGTAGCAGTATGCAGGCAGAAAAAATTGAAACTTCTACGCTGGAAAAGGAATTGGATATTGTTCAAGATTATTTAGAGTTGGAACAAATTCGCTTTGAGGACCGACTCAAAGTGGAGTATGTAATTGATGATGACACATTAGATCAACAAGTGCCACCTATGATGCTCCAAACGCTGGTGGAGAATGCCATTAAACATGGCATTAGCAAGCAGGTGCAAGGCGGTGTAGTGCGTGTTATTTCTGATTTTAAAGCAGATCATCATGAACTGATTGTTCAAAACACAGGAATGCTTGGTGTACAGGATAAGCATGAAGGTTTTGGCATTTCCGGCACCATTAGCAGATTGAAGTTGCTATATGGTGAAAAGGCTGATTTTTATATAAAAAACATAAATGGAAATATGGTAGAAGCAAGAGTAATTCTACCTGTAACTGCTCATTAATATTAAAAACGATATATTATGTCTATAAAAGCAATTATTGTTGATGATGAAAGATTGGCCCGCAATGAACTGAAGAAGCTGCTTACAGAACATGCCGAAATATTAGTTATAGATGAGGCTGCAAATGCCGAAGAGGGTATTGAAAAAATTGAGCTTCAAAATCCCGATTTGATATTTTTAGATATTCAAATGCCGGGGCAAACCGGGTTTGACTTGTTATCTAGTTTGGAGCGGAGCCCACATGTAATTTTTACAACAGCCTATGATGAATATGCACTTAAAGCTTTTGAGGTAAATGCATTGGACTACTTACTAAAACCCATAGAACCACGCAGACTTAGTGATGCTATTCAAAAACTTCAATTTGAAATAAGCAGAAGAAAAGTAGAAGATCAAAATAATTTTAATCGTGGCCCACTTACAGAAGAAGATCAAGTATTTGTAAAAGATGGAGAAAGGTGTTGGTTTGTAAAACTTAGTGAAATAAGATTGTTTGAAAGTGTTGGTAATTATGCCAAAGTTTTTTTCAGTACCAATAAGCCACTTATACTAAAATCGCTGAATGCATTGGAAGAAAGGTTAGACCCCAGATTTTTTTTCAGGGCAAACAGAAAGCATATTATTAACCTGCGCTGGATTGAAAAAATTGAACCATATTTTAATGGAGGACTTTTAGTAGAATTAAAAGGTGGGGAAAAAATAGAAGTAAGCAGAAGGCAAACCGTAAAGTTTAAAGAGATGATGAGTTTGTAAAATAATATACCATCTGTGTTGAAGATTTATGCAGGATTGAGCAATCAATGCTGCATTTTTTTTGACTATTATCTAATATTCTGAAAATCTAATGATTGGAATGTAAAGATCATCTTCCAAGTTTTTTTTAAAGTACCTGCTTTACCACCTTCGCTATTAAACTGGGCTTGCCAAGCGTATAATAATGCAATACCGGCACACCATATTCTTTCAAAGCTTTGCTTTGGGCTATTAACCATTCCACGCCTACTACTTCACAGTCTGCATCTGTCTTGCATCTTAATAATTCATTGGCTAAATCCGAAGGAATATCCACATGGAAAATACGGGGCAATAAGGTAAGTTGTTTTTTTGTAGTAATTGGCTTCAAGCCGGGTATAATAGGTACTTCAATGCCAACTGATCTACAGTTTTTTACAAACTCAAAGAATTTAGCATTATCAAAAAACATTTGTGTCATTATGTAATCAGCACCGGCATCTACTTTAGCTTTTAACCATTTTAAATCAACATCTAAGTTTGGTGCTTCAAAATGTTTCTCCGGATACCCGGCTACGCCAATACAAAATTTAGTATGGCCTCCATCTCTTATATCTTCATCAATATATATTCCATGATTTAGGTTCACCACTTGCTTCATAAGGTCAATAGCATAAGTGTGTCCATCCGGCTCAGGTTCAAAAAGACTTTCATTTTTTGAAGCATCACCTCTTATTACCAATATATTGTCAATACCCAAAAAATTTAGGTCAATTAATGCATCTTCAGTTTCTCTCTTTTTAAAACCACCGCAAATAATATGTGGTACAGCATCAATTTTATAATGATTCATTATGGCAGCGCAGATGCCAACGGTGCCAGGTCTTTTTCTTATCTCCACCTTTTCAAAACTGGCATCACTCCTTTTTTTAAAAGCGGTTTCGCTTCTATGATAAGTTACATTTATCCAAGAAGGTTTATACTCCATCAATGGGTCCAAATGATCATATATAGAATTAATACTCTTTCCTTTGAGAGGTGGTAATATTTCAAATGATACCAATGTATTTTTTGCTTCGCTAATGTGTTGCGTTATCTTCATGGATGTCGTGAATATTCGTTTGAAAGCATGCAAATAAATAAAAAAATAGGTTAAAGCCTGTTTGTGCTGAGTAAGATAATATGCCATAGACTATTTTTGTTTTAAATCATAAGTTTTGAATCAGGTTATACGTACAGAGCAGCTCATTAAAACATATAGAAGCCGCACGGTTGTAAATGATGTAAGTGTACAAGTACAGCAAGGAGAGATAGTAGGATTACTGGGCCCAAATGGGGCTGGAAAAACTACCACTTTCTATATGGTAGTGGGTCTAATACGAGCAGATGAAGGAAAAGTTTTTCTCAACGATGAGGATATAACCAGAATGCCCATGTATAAGCGGGCTCAGTTGGGTATTGGATATTTGCCGCAAGAAGCAAGCGTATTTAGAAAGCTAAGTGTAGAAAATAATATCATGGCTGTACTTGAAATGACAAAATTGACAAAGACAGAGCGGCTAAATAAATTAGAAGAATTGATAGACGAGTTTAACCTACACCATGTTAGGAAAAATAATGGAGATAGCCTAAGTGGTGGAGAACGCCGCCGTACTGAAATTGCAAGAGCTTTGGCGGTAAATCCAAATTTTATTTTATTGGATGAACCCTTTGCCGGGGTAGATCCAATAGCGGTTGAAGACATTCAAAGTGTAGTAGCAAGATTGAAATATAAAAACATAGGCATACTTATAACGGATCATAATGTGAATGAAACGCTTTCTATTTGTGACCGAGCTTATCTACTCATAGAAGGCAAGATTTTCAAACATGGTACCGCAGAAGAATTAGCAGCAGATGAGCAAGTAAGAAGGCTTTATTTGGGTACCAATTTTGAACTTAAGCGAAAAGATTGGATTCTTGAAATGGGGAGAAGTGGCGTGGTAAAAGCTAAAACGGAAAGCCCTCCTATGAATTGATACGATATAAGATTAATATCGAAAATGCCATATAAACTAAATTATGAAAAAAACAATTTTTATAACAGGAGCAAGCTCTGGTTTGGGGAAAGCAACTGCAAAACTTTTTGCTTTAAAAGGGTGGAATGTTATTGCAACTATGCGTCATCCAAATCATGAAGATGAGCTATCAAGCATGCCAAATATTAGGCTGATACCATTAGATGTTACAGATGTTCATCAAATCAAAGAAGCAGTTGCACAGGCAGTAAGTTATGGTACGATTGATGTTGTATTTAACAATGCAGGATATGGATTAGCAGGCCCATTTGAAGGCGCAACAGATGAACAAATTGTACAACAAATCAACACGAATTTATTAGGTGTAATGCGAGTTACACAATCATTTATTCCTCACTTCAGAGAAAATAAGGCAGGTATTTTTATAACCACAACTTCAATAGGTGGCTTGGTAGCACTACCATTTAACTCAGTATATCATGCTACAAAATGGGGTTTGGAAGGATGGAGTGAAAGTCTTGCTTTTGAACTCAAACCATTTGGAATACAAGTAAAAACTATTGAACCTGGGGGTATCCTAACTGACTTTGCTACTCGCTCATTAGTACTGACACAGCATGCAGAATACAATAGCCAGATAGCAAAAGTTATGGATGTATTTATGGATTCAGAACGCCAAAAAAATTATTCAACCGCAGATCAAATTAGTGAATATGTTTGGATGGCCGCCACAGATGGCAAAGACCAATTAAGATATGTGGCTGGTGAAGACGCTCAAGCAATGTATGCAAGGAGGATTGAGGTTGGAGCTGTACAAGCATATACTGAAATTGAGCAGTTGTTTTATGGAAAGTAATAAAATAATAGATGAATAGGTAAACAAATTGGGTAGTAGTTTCTCTTTAAAATTTCTTATTTGTAAAGAAATTTCATGAAAATAAAAGAGGCTGTGTTCAACACAGCCTCTTTTGATTATAAATTTGTTACTCTACTTTGGATTAGCTACAGGAGCACTCCCTTCTGTTGGAGGATTTAATGATAATTCATCATCAGGTACATCCCAATAGTCAAGAAAATTATAATTGATTGTACAGTTGGAATTTATGTTTCCATCAAAGTCCATTACTACTGCATTCGTTCTTCCACCACCTTGGCTTATATCATCAAGAAAACCTTGTCTTCTTGCGTCATAGAATGATAAGCCACGGAATAATAGTGCTACCCTACGCTCACGTCTTATTAGTTCTTTAGCATCAGACTGATTTAAACCTGTCCCGCTTGTGGCAGAGAGTCCAGAACCCTGTAACGATCTTACTTTATCCAAATTTTGGAGTCCTTCGTCTATATTATTCAAATTAACTTTAGCTTCAGCTTTCATTAATTCATTTTCTTCATAAGAAGCACCAATAAATAACTCAAAAGCATTAGGTGTCTGATTACCATACACAGCTACGTTTGGCATACCAGCACCTGCGTCAATCATTTGATATCTTGTGCCATAAATTATTGTACCACCTTGATCTACTAGAGGGATGGATCTCAATTCAAAATTGTTTTCCAATCTTTTATCACCAATTTCAAATTCTTGTATTAAGCGCTCAGTAATGAAATGAGTATTACTCACTCCTACTGTTTGTGCTGAAACACTCCCACTATTTGATGAAAAGAAAAAATTTGTCTCTGGTGCTCTACCAGTAAATACAAAATCACCATCTGTAATTCCTGAATTTGCCAAAGTGAGCACTTCATTCCAATCTGTAGAGTTCATCTCACTAATCCTTTTATTAACTAACAGATTTCTAGCTTTCAAGGAACTAATATTTCTACGCCACATTTCCTTAGTAAGCACACCTCCATTGCCTGTTTGACAAAAATCTGGGATAAGTTGTGTCAGTATCAAAGTGTAATCAGCATCACTAGATATAGCTCCAAGGGCATCCAGAGCTAAATCATATTGCCTATTTGATTCTGCAATAGTTGCCTCTTTTGAAACGTAAAGACCATTGGTAGAATTCACTGCATCATTGATGATACCTGCATAGTAGATAGAACCAATATTACCATATAGATAGCCCTTCCAAAAATGAGCCCAAGCTGCAATGGTGTTTGCTTTTGAGGTGACATCTCCACTAAAACTCACTTCGGGAAGTGTTTGCAAAACAAGATTCATTGCATTATTCATAAAGTACATCCATGCCCATTCATAATAGAAAGGGTTTTGTCCAGGCGATGTAATTGTATTATTGATTCTCAAGACTTGTTTTATTGGTGCGCTATTCGTTACTTTAGTACCATTATCAAAAATAACATAATCAGGAACCCCGATTTGATTGATGATAGCATTTGCTGCCGAAGCACCCACAACATCAGCCATTAATTCATGATAAGCTCTTCCAAGTGAGAAATAACTATTACCTAAAAAAATATTATATTTATCATCTGTAATACCATTAAATCCATTTATGTAAACTCCACCTTTAGAAAGGAATATTATCCCAGACTCAGTTTTGGCCTGCTCTGGTGTTGGTTCATTTGGATTTTTTACATCAAGTTGCTTTTTGCACGAACCTAGGATAACTAATAAAAACGGTATATAAAAAATTAATCTTTTCATTATTTAAATTTTTAAAATATTAAAATCCGACATTAAGGCCTACCTGATATGATTTGATATTTGGCATCGAATTATGGTCAACCCCTCTTTCAAAGGCAGAATTCGTTAAACCAGATGAAACTTCAGGATCGAATCCAGTGTATTTAGTAATGGTTAGAATATTCCTACCTGTTAAAACGAGTTGTAATTTGGAAATGCCTCGTAATTTGGAAAA
Source organism: uncultured Parafilimonas sp. (assembly GCA_937892395.1). Classification (GTDB taxonomy): domain Bacteria; phylum Bacteroidota; class Bacteroidia; order Chitinophagales; family Chitinophagaceae; genus CALAGJ01. The sequence goes on along the minus strand of CALAGJ010000158.1, from coordinate 18,551 downwards.
TTTGGCGAAATCAAACCCGACTGAGACGTTTCTCAACCTTAGAAATGAAGCATCTTCATAGAAATAATCTTTTGTACCATTTCTTGCTCCATTTATACTGCCGAAGTAATCTGAATAAGCACTTTGATAGTAGCTTGCATATGCTCCTGTTTCTCCATTGATTGTAACTGGTCTTTGATAATCTGCATGAATACCATCTCTGTACATCCATTCTTTTGTTTGGTTATATAATTTAGCACCATATATCCAATCAAATTGGAAATTAAAAACTAAAAAATCTTTAAATCTAATATCATTAATAAATGATGCATTAAATTTTGGCCATGGTGAACCAAAGGCAGTAGCCTCATTTGTAAATAATATTCGGTTATATGATGTATCCACAACATAACCATCGCTACTGATAGCATAATTACCTTGTTCTTCCTTCGGAATATATAGTGAGCCATCTTCTCTGGTTTGATCTAATGAAGTAAATGCTTTATATCCATATATCTGGCCAACTAAATCACCAGGCCTTAAAACAAGATTTGTACTTCCGGCACTTAGGGTCAAAATAATGTCTTGTCCATCTTTTGTAGATTTTATTTCTGAGCGTTGATTACTCCAGTTTGTTGTAAAATTCCACGTCAAGTTTTTTGTACTTAATACTCCAAGGTTCAATTGAAACTGATAACCCTTAGATCCGAGAGTAAATGCATTATCTTTAACACCGGATAATCCTGTACTTGGAGCCTGGCCAACTGGATAAATAACATCAGCACTTGTTCTTGACCAATAGGTAAAACTTCCATTAAGTGTATTTAGCCAAGAGTTATTTTTAAGTAGGTTAATACTAAATTCTGTTCCAATTTCAAATTCATTAGTGGTTTCAACTTTCAAGTCTGGATTTGAAGAAATAGATGGTATATTAAATACTAATCCATTTCCGAGTGTTGGTGTTGACAAAGTAATATATCGATCAAACGGCAGTGGTTGAATACCCGCTTCCCCATACCCACTTCTTAATTTAAATATTGGTACACTATTCCGCAAAGAAGACCAGAAATTAAAATCAGCTAAATTCAGGTATCCATTAGCTCTAAAAAATGTAAAGGGTTTTGATCCAGCACCAAATGCAGATGAGTAGTCAGTCCTAAAGCCGCCTGAAATACCTGCTAAAGTTCCATAATCAATAGACTGATTCAGTAAATAACCATAAGTAACAAATGGCACTCTATCATCGGTTTGAATAAATCTTGTGGCGGTTTGTTCTTGATTATAGATATCATAAGGAGGGAGGTCAAGGCCATAAGCAGTGTAAAACCTGTCTTCCCTATCTCTATAGTCAAATGATGCTTGTGTGGTGGTAGTGATTGGAAGATTTAAATTAAAATCATTTTTAAAGTCAGTTCTCAAAAAAGCTGTTCCTATCAAATTTTGAAAAAAGAAACTATTTTTAAAGTCATCAATTTCTCCATTTGGTGTTGATCCATAAGGGGCAACCCATTCTTGATTTAAATCTACATTGACATTCTGGCTCTGATCTTTTACGATCCACCTTTCATCCGTTGTTGCATAATTCAAGCCATATTTTGCATCTAATTCAAGAAATTTATTCACTTTGTAATTGAGATCAAAATTTTGAATTAAATCATAACTATTTCTTAGCCCATCTACATATTGAAAATAAAAATTTGGATTATATCCGTTTACACTAACTGATCCGGTGCCTAGATAATATGGGTAGTTCCCATCTTCAAGTGTTTGATTGAAATCATAAAATGGACTCACGTTTAGAAATTCATAAATTGAATTTCTTCCAGCCTGATAATATGGATTCATTGTATTCTTTGTATATATCAATTGTGTCAAAGATCTAAATTTCAAACCCTTGGCCACTTCGAATCCAAGATTTGATGAAAGGTTAGTTCGGTTTACACCACCATTTTTATTTATTGCACTTTGTTGATAGTTATTAGATATTGCAAAACTATAATCAGATTTATCACCAGCGCCACTCACAGAAATATTTGCGTTGGATGTTCCTGCTGGCCTAAAAATTTGATCAAAATGATCATAGTAGCTGAGGTTCTTATTATAAGGTTTATTCACTAAAATAGTTTTATCAGTAATTGTTCTATTCCAAACTATTTGTCCGAAGTATGTATTATCAACATCCTGTTGTGCTATATCACCATCAATTGTTACAACATTGTTATCGGCATCTGTTTTAAAGCCATGCAGGCTTGCTTTAGCAACATCACCAGAATTAATATATGTGCCAACACTATAATTTGTACTAAAACTGATTTGTGGTTTTCCGAACTTACCTTTTTTTGTAAATACTTGAATAACACCATTTGCGCCTTGTGCACCATAAAGGGTTCCAGCAGCTGCTCCTTGAATAACCTCCAATCTTTCTACGTTATTTAAATCCAATTGACTTAAATCTGTAGAAAAAATCTGTATTCCATCTACTAAAATCATTGGCCCGGTTCCGCCTTGTATTGTGTTAATACCTCTAAGGAGAATATTAGTTCTGGCACCAGGAGTACCATCGGCTGAGGCAATTAAGGCTCCAGGAATTTTTCCAACTAGTGCCTGATCAACAGAAGAAGTTGGTGCAGCAGGTAATTTTTCAGCTGAAATTGATTCAACAGCAACACCAAGCTTTTTCTTGCTTGTTGCAACACCAACACCAGTAACTACCACCTCTGATAATGAACCAATACTTTCTGATAGAGATATTAATAGGACCCCTCCTGTTATTGTCACTTCTTGATCATTGTACCCTATGTAAGAAATAACCAAAGAATTTACTGATGTTGGAACCGAAATAATAAAACTTCCATCAGTACCTGAAATTGTCCTTTCCCTTGAACCCTTCGCTGAAATTGTTGCACCTACAACAGGAAATCCGGTGCGCTTATCGGTAATTTTACCGTTAATGGATTTGTTTTGGGCATTTACATGTATTGGTTGTAGCAATACAAAAGCCATTAGTAAATAAATTACAATTCTCATGTGCTCAAATTTTTTGTGTGCGTAAATATATATCTATTTGTTAAATTTCCAAAATAGATACATGAATCAGACAAAAAAATGTTAAAAATTGATGTTTTTGGGGTAGTGTATTTTGAATTTTACATTTTTCTATTTCAAAAAGGCAATATTACCTGTTGAAGATCCAGTTTAGATTAATTAATAATCTCATGTTTATTTAACAAATATCAAAACCAATTACCTTCACACGGTATAGAATTTGGAATTTTCTTATTAACAAAAAAAGCAAAATAATATGTATAAAATTCTTGCAGCATGTCTTTTTCTATGGGTTTCCTGTACAACAATGCAACCACGAAGCACAGAAACTGGTGGAAATACTAACAGTAACCAAACATCTGATAATACTACAATAATTCCTGCAGCACCGGGAAGTAGAAATCCCGTAGGTACTTTAGTAAATATACCTCTGTCTGAACCGGAAAGCAATAAGAAGCGTATGAGTGTGTATAACATGCTTGGTGCCCCTTATGTAAGGCATACACTTACCATGCAGTCATGGAATGGTTCAAATGATTTTTATGAAAAATTAAATAGCGCAGGTTATAAAATAATACTCAATGTAGTAGCAACCCCTCAAGGCGGAGGTCCGAGACCTTTCACGCATGATATGGTAACTTATAAGAAAAAATTGGAGGAAATTCTTTCCGTATATAAACCAGAGTTGCTTGTTGTAGAAAATGAAGAATATAATCAGACTTATTACAATGGATATATGTCAGAGTATCTTACAATATTAAAGACAGCTATTGAAGTAGCACATGCAAAAGGTATAAAAGTTTGTAATGGGGGACTTACAGGAAGATTGCTTAGTCTATTAACCTATTTTGATTACAGAAACAGGGGAATGATGAGTGAGGCTGAAGATTTTGCAAAAAGAACACAATTGGCATCTATAAATCAAGTTCTTCCAAACATTTCAAAGATTCCGTATTTAGAAAAAGGCATGATAGGCATGGACACTTTGATAAAAGCATATAAAAATCTTAATCTTGATTACGTAAATATTCATTGGTATGAGCCTATGTATCTTAGAAGTCCAAAGGCCCCTAGTGCGGCCAATGTGGATCAGATAGACACTAAGTCAATTGGTGAAGTTGTTGATTTTTTAAAGCGCTCAACTGGCAAAAAAATAATTACAAATGAAATTGGTCAAATAAACAGTTCCCCAAATATTGTAAGGAGTGTTATAGATAAATGTATAAGCTTAAACATGGATTATATTATATGGTATAGTGGTGATGGAGATGATGCAAATGATGCAGTAGGATTGCATAATTATGATGGCACATTAAGACCAAATGGCAAAGCATTTGCCGATTATATCAAACAAAAATTTCCAAGATAAATGTATCATATCCCCTATTTTAAAGCAGCGGATGATGCAGAACTGTGGGCCTTTATGCAGGCCCACAGTTTTGTTATTTTATCAGGTATATCAAAGGATGGCAAACAGGTAGCAACGCATATACCCGTACTGCTTGAAAAAAGGGCAGAGAAAATTTGGCTTCGGGCACACATCATGCGTAAGCAGCTGCATACACTTGCTTTTGAAAATAACAATGATGTACTAATCATATTTACTGGGCCACATTGCTATATAAGTGCTACTTGGTATGAAAATCCACGCACTGCTGGTACATGGAATTATCAAGCAGTGCATGCAAGAGGAAGATTACAATTTCTGGAAGATGATGTATTAGTGAAAATATTGGCAGACCTTACAGCCGTTTATGAAAACAATCCAAGTTCTGAAGCATTGGTTGAAAATATGAGCTCTGATTATATAAGTAGTATGTTGAAGGCGATCGTTGGATTTGAGATTGAGTTAACTGAAATTGAACATGTGTTTAAAATGAGTCAGAATAAAAATATAATGACCTACAACAATATCATCAATCAGCTCCAAAAGGGCAATGCCGATGAACAAGCAGTAGCCCGAATTATGATAGAACGAAAAGAAAAAGTGTTTGGATGATGAAATTAATTTCAACGTTTTTTTTAATACTTCTTACAAATTGCCATGCACCAAAACTTGTGGCTGACAAACCCATCAGTAAAAATTTTGACTATCAGGGACACCGCGGCTGTAGGGGTCTTATGCCTGAGAATACAACAGCTGCCATGAATAAAGCAATTGACTTGGGTGTAACTACATTAGAAATGGATGTAGTGTTTACTAAGGACAGTCAAATTATACTTAGTCATGAAGCTTTTTTCAACCATGAAATTACAACATTGCCAAATGGAGATACCATAACAGAAGCTGCTGAAAAAGGGTTTAATATTTTTCAAATGAGCTATGACCGTGTGCAGCAAATAGATGTAGGCATTAAACCGCATCCGCGATTCGCACAGCAGCAAAAAATAGCTGCTACAAAACCAAAACTTGAAGCACTTATAGATAGTGTCGAAGCCCATACACAAGACAATCATAAAGAACTTGTATATTATAATATTGAAACAAAAACATATCCTGAAGGAGATGGTGTTTTTCACCCGGCACCGGAAGTATTTGTAACATTGCTAATGAAGGTATTGGAAGAGAAAAAAATTTTAAACCGTGTTATCATACAGTCATTTGATAGCAGAACTTTACAATATCTCCATCAGCAATATCCCTACATAAAAACATCATTCCTCACAGAAGCTACAGCTACAAAAAACTTTGCTTTGCAATTAAAAGAGCTTGGTTTTGTTCCAACCATTTATAGCCCAGAATACACTGTTGTTACACCACTTCTTATTGTACAATGTCACGAAATGGGTATGCAGATTATTCCCTGGACGGTAAATAATGCAGCAGATATCAAGAGACTTAAAAAAATGGGAGTAGATGGCATTATAAGCGATTATCCTGATTTATATCAAATCAAAACCAAATAGATCAATGGTAATGCGCTCATGCAGATAAATTCTCCACATATATGCTTGCAGCATTTCTACTATAGAGTTTTGTCTTTAGTTTTATCCTCTTATGCAGCGCATTAAAAAAATATTTACAGGGATATTTTATGGACTGCCTTTTCAGCTTTTATTTTTGCATCTGCGGAGGTATCAGATATTGCTTGTTTTCTGGTATGTATTGATAGCCACCGTATCTGGTCATTTTCTAAAGACCTATGGTGCTAATTCATTATTGCTTGCTCCAGAGTATCTCGGACAAGTAAATGCACTCAGCGGATCTTTTGTTGGATTTGCAGTAGCTGTACTCATTATGAGTTGGAATATTACCACCTTTATCTTACATACTAAGCAGCTTCGATTTCTTGCAACAACATCGCAGCCATTTTTAAAATATTGTATCAACAATGCCATTATTCCCCTATTGTTTCTTGTGGTTTATTTAGTGAATGCCATCAGATATGAAAGGGAAGAAGAATTGATTGATAACCTGCATGTGTTTTTTTTAGCCGGGGGGTTTATAATAGGATTTGTATTGGCAATCTTGTTGTCTTTTGGATATTTTTTTGGCACAGATAAAAATATTTATCGCCGCATGGCTACAGATATTCATTTTGCAAATGCAACTTATGAACGTGTGGCCAGAAGGGTGAAAAACAGGGCACCCAGAGAGAAGACAGATATGCGTGTAGATTGGTTTTTAAGTGCCACTTTAAAGTTTAGACAGCCACGAAATGTACGTCACTATAGCCAGGATTTTTTGGATTCAATTTTTAAACGACACCATATTGCGGCTATACTTGCAGTAGCACTGGCTTTTCTTTTACTTTTTGTGATTGGTTATTTTGGAGATCATAAAATATGGCAGGTGCCAGCAGCAGCCAGCATTACATTGTTGCTAGCCATTTTAATAGCATTTGTTGGTGCTCTTTCACTTTTTATGGGCAATTGGAGTATTCCTATTGTGCTGGGTATTTATGCTATACTCAACTGGTTCTTTGTGCATGATTTTATTGATCCACGAAATAAGGCTTACGGCATTCAGTACAATGAAATATTTAATAGGCCGGTATATGATAAAGCGTCAGTGATTGCTCATGCTAATGATAGTGCCATAGCCGCAGATATAAGTGTTTATACGACTATGCTCAATCATTGGAAGGCAAAACAATCCAACGAAAAGCCAACCATTTTTTTTGTATGTGTAAGTGGGGGTGGTAATAGGAGTGCAGCATTTACAATGAATGTGTTAACTTATTTAGATAGCCTTACAAATGGAGCTTTTCAGCATCAAAATTTCTTAATAACAGGTGCTTCCGGTGGAATGCTTGGCGCCACTTATTTTAGGGAATTGCACAGGCTTAAAGATTCCGGATTGATAGCATCAGTACAGGATAAACATTATATCGATAACATTTCCAAAGACCTGCTCAATCCAATATTTTCATCTTTAGTAACACGTGATTTGATTGGCCCTATTCGTAAGTTTGAAATGAATGGCCAAAGCTTTATAAGGGATAGGGGTTATGCATTTGAACAAAAATTTAATAGCAATACAAAAAATATATTGAATAAGCCTTTGTCTTTTTATACAGACATGGAATATAATGCTTCAATACCCCTAATTTTTTTCAATAGTGTAATAACAAGAGATGGCCGTAAATTGATCGCTACTACACACCCTGCACGCTTTATGATGAAGCCTTTGCATCATGATAATTATACAGGTATTGAGGACGCTGACGGATTGGATTTTATGAGTTTTTTTGGGAAGCAAAAACCTGGAGATATCAGTATGCTGAGCCTAATACGCATGAATGCTACCTTTCCATTTGTACTGCCGAATCCGGAGCTGCCAACCAATCCTGTGATTGATGTAATGGATGCAGGCCTGCGGGATAATTTTGGACACGAATCTGCTGCCAGATTTATTGATTATTTCAAAGATTGGTTCGTAGCAAATACATCAAATGTAGTTTTGGTTGAAATAAGGGATAGACCAACCGATGATTGGGAGCGGCCCTTTGAAGCCAACTCTATTGGCGGCCTCATCACAAGACCCATGATGGTGCTACAAAGTAATTGGTTTAATCTGCAGGATTATTATCAAAAAGATATCACAAACTATCAGTTTAGCTCCATACCGCAGTTTCATAAAATTTCTTTCAGTTATACTCCGGTGCAAAAAACAACTGCTGCTTCATTGAGCTTTCACCTTACAGCATCAGAGAAAAAAGACATTGCGGCAGCCATCTATAATACTCCCAATCAAGCAAGCTTTGTAGCCATTCAAAAGCTGATTAAATAAAAATTACGACTCATTTTTTATATATTAATTGTCGGCTAATCATACCGCCATTGCTACTTTGTAAAGAAATGATATACATGCCCGATAACCACTTATTACTGTTTATCTTTTCATACATACCATTTTTAAATGATGATGTATAAACAACATTGCCCATATAATCTGTTATAGTCAATACAGATGCTGAAATAGTTTTATCTGTACGAATCATCAGCTCATTTGTAAATGGATTTGGAAACGATGTAATTTGTATGGTACTGGCAACATTACCTATTGCCGCAGTGGGGCTTGATAGTGTAACCTGCAAGCGATAATCCTTTGTGTTGTTATAGTCTGCATTTGCTGCACCATATACCCTAAATAAATAACTACCCGCAGGTTTGCTATACAAAGTCACCGATTCATTTTTTGTACCTGTGCTATAAGAACCTGTCAGATAGCTACCACTGCCCGTGTATGTTTCTATATTATAATTTGCTGGCAGGTTTTCTAATTTGATGGTGATATTTCTGGAGGATGTTGTATTGATTTTAAAGAAGTCCACATCTCCACTTGCACATATTTTGCCATAAGTGTAAGTGCTGCTAAAGGAATAAAGGGATGGTGTAGTATAAATATTATTTGGTTCATTACCATCCCAGCAACTTGCTTTTGTGGTAAAACTTTTTATACTGCTATAATTACTGTAAGTGCTGACACACTTGCTTCTTACCTGCCATTGATATCCTGTTTGAGTAAGTAGGCCATTGAGGGTGTAATAATTATTGGCAAGATTTACCGTAGTCCAACTACTGCTGCCGTTCTTTCTCCATTGCAATGTATATCCGGATGCACCACTCACTGCATTCCAGTTGAGATTAGCAAATGAAGTTGAAATAAAACTTTCATTTAAAGTATTAGAAGCTGCGCAATTATTTGTTGAAGGATTGATTAAATCAAAATAAGTGTACCAATTCCAATTGATACCCGGGTCAGTATGGGTTTGATTTGGAAAATGTTGATGCCCTTTAATTTTAATGGAGGTTGACAATACACTTACGTCTGCAGATGATGCACCCTTGTAGCATGTTTTTGGATCTATATTATTATCCTTACAAATATCCTTTACCAATGCAGAAGAAGCATTGTACATAGCTGTAGTGTACCACCCTGTTTGCGATACATAGCCTTCATGCTCGATGCCAATAGTATATGGGTTTTCAGAGCCAACATGCCAAGCCTTATTGTACTCTCTTACCATTTGTGTTATCTGTCCATCGCTGCTGCGAATTACATAGTGTGCAGATACTTGAGAGGAAGTATTTTGAAACCAGGAAATTGAGCCTGCATAACTGCCCTGTGTGGTATGAATGGTTACAGCAGATACAGATGTGCCGCTTCTTGATGAATAATTTGGACTGGTAGTCCACAAAGCAGAAGGATAATCGGTTGACAAAGGCGATTGATTCGTAGCATTTGTTGGATAATCTGAAAGCGTTTTTTCTCCATTGCTAATTTGATTTGGACTAATCGAAACTGATGGTGCTGTCAGCAATGGAATATAACTTTCCTCAAACCAATCTTGCATGCGTATATCTATAGGTTCATATACAATACCATTTTTCTCAAACCCATGTGTGAGTTGATAAAAAACTTCATAGACTGCCAGCTCTCTTGCATATTCATTGATTAAATTGTTGGCTGGTATTTCTACAAATGCCCTTACAATAGTAGCAGCATCTGCCAGGTTATTCACTTTATTTGTAGTACATAAATAATCTACGTAAGCCGCTACTGCATTCACTTGTAGCTGAATGTCATTTTTAAATTGAGCAGTAGCAATATTTGCATATTTACAAATATTTCGAAGGTTCTCATTCCAATAATGCGCACCATTTTCCACCACTGCAAATACTCCATATTTATCAGGACCTGCATGATGATGCATGGATACAACGGGTTCTATATTTTCAAATCGAGATGCAGCATAAGCCATAGCTGGCAATAATCCTTTGGGTATAGTTGGATGTTTTTTTTCAGCCATATCAATTGCAAGTTGAATATTGGATTGACTAAATAAAGATACAGTGCAAGCAAGGAAAATAATAATACAAGAGTAGATTTTGTGCATGTAAAATATTTTGCAGCAAGATAAGATTTAAGGAATATTAAAAACCCAATTTTGAACAAAATACTACAAACAATATATATAAAAAAACCCTGCACCTATGAATGTGCAGGGCGTATCAAACGAATGAATACATTTTATTCTTTCACAATCTTTACAAAACTACCATCATTGCATTTGAGGATATAAACACCGCTTGGATAAGCGCTCATATCTATCGTGAATAAAGGGCTATTTATTTTTATGCTGCGCAATGGCCTACCGCTGGCATCAGTTAAAACAGCTTCACTACCTGTATGTGCATTGCTGATGGTTACTATTCCTTTTGCAGGATTTGGATATATCATTAATGTGCTAGCAGATATATTGCTTAACCTTACTGTGGATGAATAACTAAAATGATTATCTCTGTCCACTTGTTTGATTCTGTAAAAGGCAGTACCATTTAACACTGCAGTATCTGTAAAGCTGTAAGTATTGACGCCATTGCCTTTACTGCTTATCGTTCCTATTGTATTAAAGCTGCGGCTGTCTGCACTTTTTTCTATTATGAAGGTGGCTACATTTGTTTCACTTACTTTAAAACTGATTACTGCTTGCTTATAATTGTTGATAGCACCACTGATGCTCAGCCAGTTTATCGGTAATATATTGGTAGTTGTTTTTAGAAAAAAACCACCAAAACCGATTATATCAAAACTTATTTCCCATCGGTTGTAGAGGCTATTCCAAACAATATTTTCATCAGCAGGGTTAATGTTAATTGTATTACCAGAATAACTATCGGGTAAACCGGTTCCATTGCTACTAACACCTGATGCTTGTTCTATTAAAATATTGGCTTTACCTGCTGCATCATCACTATTCATGGGGAGTTTTACAGTGTTGACTGCATTAAAATCATCAAACTCTTGCTGGGTAAAGTATAGGGTTATTTTGGCAGTAGCCTTGTCAGCATCTGTGTTAGGTGTTATTTCATAATGCCTTTTTACAATTTGTGCAGGCTGTGTGTTTTCTACCCATACTTTAGCTGAGGTGATGCCGCTTACAGGACTTGCACCTGTAGTAGCAAGTGTAGCAATCAAACGGCAGTCATTATTTACAAAAACAGCACTGCCGACACCGGCAATTTCCTGCGTTTTATTATCCTTATCTATGGCTAATGACTGGCCGGTGGGGTTGAAGATGGAGATCATGTTTTCAGCTTCTCTACCAACTATAAGATAATCATACACTTCATTATATACTGGTCTATAAAATGAATTGTCTTTCGAGCCTATGATGCTATTGCATTTGTTTATTATACCCGAAACACCAGTTGCTCCATTGCCTAATGTGATTGATTGGTCATTTCCAATATCTCCCATCCAATTGTTTACTACATAATTGCTGTTATTAAATTCAACGTCATAAAAGCCACCAATCTCATCATCCGCATAACTGCCTACTAAACTATTTTCGCTATTTATTTCACCAGATTTACCTGTGATACCACTGCACCAGGTTATAGCTCCGGCATCTTGAATGGATCCATTATCCCATAAACGGCTTTTTACAATGTAATTACCATTATTAAGTACCCTTAGACCTTCATATTGAGCCTCTGATCTTCCAATGAAATCCCCGGCAGTACTACCCACTAAACTATTTGCCTTACTAATAATACCGGTAGCGCCTTTTAGACCATCACACCAGGTTATTGCTCCAACATCTTTTACCCCCCCATTATCCCAATAGGAGTTAAGAACCAAGTAATTACCATTACTTAATTGGGTAATTAGTCCATCAGCTCCAAGCAAACTATTATTGCTATCTATTGTACCTGAAATCTCCTTTGTACCATCACTCCAGGTTACTGCTCCGCTTTCTTTTATATTGCCATTGCTCCAATATGGGCTTGATATTACATAGTTGTTATTATTTAAAGGGGTAACATTAAGTCCAACCCGATGACCCGCTTTAGTACCAACTAAGCTATTGCTATTATTAATAAATCCAGACCTGCCCGTAGCACCATCACACCAGGTTGCTGCTCCGGCATCTATAATTGCACCATTATCCCAATCTGGGCTGCAAACAACATAATTGCCGTTATAAAGTGCATAGACTACTGAAGCATATTTTCTATAACCAATATTGTCTTTAATGGAACTTCCTACCAAACTATTTTCACTATTTATTTCACCAACTCTTCCTGTATTCCCATTACACCAGGTTACCGCTCCGGCATTAATTATCTGGCCATTGTCCCATAATGAACTGGATACAACATAGTTGCCATTACATAACGGAATAACCGAATTTTCTCCAACCTGATCACCGGATTTTGTACCAATTAAACTATTGCTACTGTTAATAAATCCGGATCTGCCCGTAGCGCCATCACACCAAGTGACCGCTCCCACATTTTTGAGGGCTCCATTGTCCCAATCTGAAACAGCAACTATATAATTGCCATTTTTAAGCTGCGTAAAGCGAACATCTCCTGATAATTCTTCAAAATAATTTCCAACTAAGCTGTTACTCTCATTTATTTCTCCGGTAGTGCCTGTTGTTCCATTACACCATGTTATTGCACCTGCATCTCGAATTTTAGATTTAGGATTATTCCAATACCTACTATGGACAACGTAGTTACCACTTTCAAGTAAAAATACATTATAACCCCCCACATAATCATTAATCGAACTACCAACTAAACTATTTCTGGAATTTACTTCGCCTGTTGTGCCCGTAGAACCATTGCACCAGGTTACTGCTCCGGCATTCGGTATAGTGCCATTATGCCAATAAGGACTTCTAACTACATAATTTCCATTGTTTAAGAATATTATTTCACTGCCTACAAAATCTTCGCTTGACGATCCAACTAAACTATTACCTGAGTTTATGAATCCAGTTCTGCCAGTCTCTCCATTACACCATATTACGGCTCCAACATTGTTATTGATTCCATTAGCCCATCCACTTGATGCAACTACATAATTTCCATTGGTGAGAACAACGACTTCATATCCTAAAGATTCATCAACTGTTGCTCCCACTAAACTATTAGTAGAATTTATTTCCCCGGTTATGCCTGTCGAGCCATTACACCAGGTTACTGCACCTGCATCTTTAATAGTGCCATTATCCCAATTGGGATTTCTTACTATATAATTACTATTTGGAAGGAAAATAATTGTCCAAGATCCCACACCATCATTTTTTGAACTACCTACTAAACTATTATTTCTGCTAACAACACCCGATGTGCCTGTTGTTCCATTACACCAGGTTACTGCACCGGCATCTTTAATAGTGCCGTTATCCCAATCGTAGCTATTAACCAAAAAGTTGCCATTGCTAAGCGGAGTAATTGCCCCGTAATTAAAGCCTATCCGGTCAAATTTTGTACTGCCTGTAAGTGTACTGATTAGTTCATGGGTTTTCCCATTGTACAAATAAACAGCACCCACATCTTCTATAACACCATTATCCCAATAAGGGTCAGTAACTACATAGTTGCCATTGGTAAGTACAGTAACTGATGATCCAAATATCCCACTTCTTTCCGGGCCTTTGATGTCAATGGTTTGTGCCTGTATGGTGCATAAGGTTGCAAGAAAAAATAGAATCGGTAGTAGTTTTTTCATTTTATATGTTTAAGTTAGGAAACGAATATAGGATAAGGTGTGGAATAAATTTTGGTTTGAGAAGGATTTAAATTCACTATTACTATAAAGTAAATATATTGACTATATTGGCATTTCGGTCAGCATCTGTTTTTATTTAGGATGAAGCTTTTTTGTTCCAAGTTTAAACTTTATTAGGGCAAGACAACTTTGAGCATATATTTCTAAAAGCGGTTGTGATTTTTTTGCATCGTTTCACTCGATGTGACGGGCCATGTGTGGGCATTGCCCGTAGGGCGAAAATAATTAAACTTCAAACTTAAGGCTTGAAACCTCAAACCTGAGACCAGAAACCCCAAACCTCAACCCTTCAACGATTTTTTGCTTCGATTTACTCGCAATGATGGGCCGTGCGTGGGCATTGCCCGAAGGGCGAAAAAAATCTATATCTCATGTAACTTTGAATGATGGATTATTTTCCAAATAGCTGCATCAAATCTGCTTCATTATAGCGAATAAATGCAGGCAATCCGGAAGGTGAACTATTTGGTACTTGGCAAGTAAACAAATCATTGACCAGCTGACGCATTTCTGATTGATTTAGTTTCTGTCCTGCTTTTACGGCCTGCTGGCGGGCAAGGCAGCGTAGTAGTTTTTCTCTGGGTTCAAACTGGAGGTTGGTACTAAAATGTTTGTACTGCTCCAGCAGAAGTTCAATGCTGTTTTTTTCATTGCCGGCGGGTATATCTGCTGGTGTGCCTTGCACAATAAAACTATTGCCACCAAAGGGTTCTATCTTATAACCAAGGTATTCTAAATGGGGCAATAAATCCTGCATGAGTGCCGCATCTGGCATGCTACATTCTATGGTTAAAGGAAATAAACTTTGGCGTGTAGGAATTGGGGAATGCTGCGTGGCGTTGGATAACTTTTCATAAATGATGCGCTCATGTGCATGCTGCTGATGTACCAATATATATCCGGTGCTATATGCTACTGCTATATAGGTGAGTTGTATTTGCAAAAGCATGGCCTCCGGGTCAATGGCGCTGGTGGATGGAGGAGTGTATAAAGTATTGGTATTTTCTATAGGATGGGTTTGTGTATTTGTGGTGGCCTGCGGCAATGGTCTTTCATAAAATGATTTCCACTGCTTTAGTTCGGCTCCTTCGGAAGGATTGATTTTATGCGCCACATTTTTTTGTGTAAAGTCTTGATATAAACTGCCTGATTTGGTAGCTTCTTTTTTACTTTCTGTAATGGGCTGACTGATGGCAGTGCTATGCTGTATATCTGCATTGAGTGAAAAATCCAAAGAGGGTGCTACGCTAAATTGGGCTAATGCATGGCGCACAGCTGCTTTTATAAATGAATAAATAATTTTTTCATCTTCAAACTTTATTTCCTGCTTGGTGGGGTGTACATTGATATCTACATGAGTGGGATCAAGGTCCACATACAATGCATAAATGGGATAGCTGTCTTTAGGAAGCAAGTTGTCAAAAGCTGCACTTACAGCATGGCTTAAATATGCACTGCGGATGAAGCGGTTATTAACAAAAAAATATTGTTCGGAGCGGGTTTTTCGGGCCGCTTCTGGCTTGCCCACAAAACCATAAATATCCATATAATCTGTTTGCTCTCTTACAGATACCAATTTGGCATTGTACCCATTGCCCAGCAATTGTATAAAACGCTGCTTATGGCTACCTGCTTCTAAATGAAAGGTAGGTGTATCGTTGTGCCAGCATTCAAATTTTATTTCGGGAAATGCAAGTGCCACTCGTATAAATTCATCATTGATATGCCGGAGTTCGGCATTGTTACTCTTTAGAAAATTTCGACGGGCCGGCACATTGAAAAAAAGATTTTTCATGCTGATGCTGGTGCCTACCGGACTATTGCAAGGCTCTTGGATGAGTACTTCACTGTTTTCAATTTCGAGGGAACTGCCCAATGCATCTTCTGCACGGCGTGTTTTTAATTCTACACGAGCCACTGCTGCTATAGAGGCCAATGCCTCTCCCCTAAAACCCATTGTTTTGATATGAAATAAATCATCAATCTGACTGATTTTGCTGGTGGCATGTCTTTCAAAACTCATACGGGCATCGGTTTCGCTCATGCCTTTGCCATTGTCAATAACTTGTACTAATCTCTTGCCGGCTTCGGCCACTATAAGTTGTATATGGGTGGCTCCTGCATCTACGGCATTTTCCAACAATTCTTTTACAGCACTGGCTGGCCGCTGTATGACTTCACCTGCTGCAATCTGATTGGCAATATTATCTGGCAGCAAATTGATGATATCTGGCATGGGGCGTAAAAATAATACTGTGTGTGTATGGATGTATGATTCGAAAAAAATTAATGGGCTTTTTATTTTAAAAGAAGGGTAAGGAATGAGTGAGGCGATTGTACAAGCACTTTATTGCTACAGGGATTGTTAGTTGGTATGTACATAACTGATTGTACAAATAGCATCTCCCCAAAATATGGAACTACGATTAAACACATGTTATGAACAAATAGGAAAAGTCATATTTTGCAAGTCTTTCAATAATAAAAAAATTGCGTGTTATGAAATCTGCTATCTATGCTGTAATAGCATCATTAATTATAATTGTATGCGTTTACATTTTTTCTCCTTTTATTTTCAAAATTGCTACCGTAGAAGTGGAAACGAGTAGCGCAGATAAACAAATGGAAAGCTGGTGGTGGAGCCGTGGATATCCAAATCCTGAAAATGTAAATCATCATTTTGTGGCGGGTTGGCAGCAATCTGAAACTATCCGAAACGAAACGGGCAGGTATAAGCCCAATAATAGTACAAGCCGTGGTCAATTCATCAATACTGGTTTTGGTAATTGGACCAGCATTGGCCCAAAGGAAAGAATAGGTGGTCGTACATTGGCCATTGCCATTAATCCTGAAAATACAAATCAGATTTTTATTGGTACAGCAGGTGGTGGTATTTGGGAGAGTAATGATGGAGGTGGTATGTGGGAGCCTGTGGTTACTGGTTTTCCGGTAATAGGTGTACCTGCCATCGTCATTCATCCTAACAACCCAAATATTATTTATGCAGGCACCGGAGAAGTATATAGGGTAGATACGACTGGTATTGGTTATAATGTTTGGAAAACAAGAGGTACTTATGGAGTAGGTATATTAAAAAGCATAGATGGTGGCAACTCCTGGACACAGGTACTTGAAAAATCTATGGGAAATTTATTTGGTGTGCAGCACTTGGAGTTTCATCCAAAAAACCCTGATATCCTATTTGCCTGCTGTACTGATGGTTTATATAAGACCGCCAACGGCGGAAATACATGGACGAATATTTTAAATAAAATTTATGTAAGAGATATTACCATCAATAGCACAAATACAGATGAAATGATAGTGGCAGTTGGTAATTTAGTAAACAGTGATAAAGGTTTGTATAAAACAACAGATGGTGGTAATAGTTGGAGTAAAATGGTGAGTGCTGCATTTCCTACAGACTTTAGTGGGTTAATTAGTGTAGAAAGCAAGGGTAGTTTGGTATATGCGGGTTTTGGTACCAATGGAGGCAGCAATGAATTAGTAGTATCGGCAGACTTTGGAAATAATTGGGTACTAAAATCCAATAGTAATATTTGTTCATATCAATACTGGTATTGTAATGATTTAGCTATTGATCCAGTGGATGAAAAAAAATTATTGATGTGTGGCGTAAATATGTCTGCTTATACATCAGAAAGTAATACGAATGCCAATGGCACCAAAAAGCAGATTGGAAATATTCACTCCGATGCACATGATGTGATTTATGATCCAAAAAATAGCAATATCGTTTATCTGGCCACAGATGGTGGCATGTATAAGAGTACCAATAATGGGGTATCGTTTACGGAAATCAATGATGGTTTGGCGGCTACACAATTTTACGCTTCGCTGGGTGTATCACCAACCGATCCGAATAATATTATAGGAGGATTGCAG
This sequence comes from uncultured Parafilimonas sp., assembly GCA_937892395.1. Taxonomy (GTDB): domain Bacteria; phylum Bacteroidota; class Bacteroidia; order Chitinophagales; family Chitinophagaceae; genus CALAGJ01. Next base: position 586 of record CALAGJ010000158.1, on the reverse strand, counting down.
GATAATGGTGTGGTAAAATATGATGGCAGTACATGGATTGATGTAGTGGGTGGCGATGGTGGCTCCACTTCATTTAATCCTTCAAATCCGGATATTGTTATTACAAATACCCAATATCGAGCTGTTTATGTTTCTACAGACGGAGGGTTGAATTATACCTCTGTACTTGGCAGTTGGGCATCAGACCGCTGTGCATTTATAGCACCATTAGCTATTAGTAGAGCAAATTCAAATTTTGTGTATTCTGCTACAGATGTTTGGCATGCAAGTACAAATGGGGGTAAAACATTTAGTAACAATAATCAAAGCCTTACAACTTATATAGATGAAAGAAATAAATCTGCCATTACCATAGCTGCGTCACCCATCAATGGAAATAAAGCAGTGGTGTCCACCTCGCCATTTTCTCAGCGATCAGACAATGCACTCAATGTAAAACCACCTCCAAATTTTTTCATCACACAAAATGCCACAGATACAAAACCAACATTTAAAAATATCAAAAATAATTTGCCCGATCGCTTTGTTTTAGATGCCTGTTTTAGTGCCACTAATGATGATAGTATTTTTGTAACCTTAGGTGGCT
>CALAGJ010000157.1 GCA_937892395.1 uncultured Parafilimonas sp. | reverse complement strand
GTCAGAGTGCTGACGAAATGGATAGTGCACATCCCCGTTTCTGAGTATCTCACTATTTCAGCGCAAGAAAAAAAGAGAATTCTCTTCCATGTTTTTTTCGAGTATTTTTCGCTTTTTGTCTGCTATCATGCTCTTGATATTATAGGAAAATAGGTAAAATGAAAGAGTAATTTTCTTGCAGACCGAGATAGATCGGATGATCTCGCAACTTTGCGGCTCCGTTGCCTTCACTTTTATTATTGGTGACAGCATAAAGAGCAGCAAAAGTGAAGACAACAGATTAGTGGCCCCAATATCAGTTCAGAATCAATTGAGGGCAATGATTCTTTCCTATCAGGCCGAAATCAGCAAGATTGAAGGAGACTATGCGCCAACAAAAACAGCCAACACCAACACGAAAGGCGAAGACGTTATTACCCCGTTTAATGATGCCCAGGTGCAGAAAATCATTGCTGAAATGAGGAAATAAAGTGAAAACAACTCTATTAGAAGCCAGCATTTTTGCAAAGCAAAACCCCGAACTTAAAAGGCTCCTATTGTTATCCGGTGTATTGCCGGTTAATGATACACTCATTGAGTGTCATGCGATAGAGTCAAAGTTAAATGTACTTTATGGCAGCTATGGCAGCGGCAAATCCGTATCAATAGTAGATATACTCGTTACTAAATGTTTAGAGCTCCCTTATTTCAGATGCTACTTTGGCAGAAAAGTATTTGACCGGGTGCGTGGCAGCGTTCATAAAACAATAACAGACCGGATTAAAGACAGAAATCTAACAAATTATTTCTCATTTAGCGAAAAGCCAAACGGCACAATGGTTGTTAAGTGCGAAAAAAACGGCAATGAGTTTATCCCATTCGGATGTGATAACTCCGAAAGCATGAAGTCTATAAAAGACCCCAGCCACATATTTTGTGAAGAACTTGACCAATTTAGCTTTGAGGATTTTGGATTTTTATACTCAAGACTTAGAAAGATAGATTGCGAGTTGCAGTTTTGGGGGGCCTTTAACACAGAGCGTGTTTTTCAAACGCATTGGATTAGAAAAAATCTTTTTGACGGCGGATTTGCTGATAAATGCTATAAAAAATTAGTAAACTATACAGATAATTACTTTCTGAATCAGGAAGAATATTTGGATCAGCTTAAAATAATAGCCGGAGGGGATGCCTTAAAACTCAATGCTATTGCAAAAGGGGCCTGGGGAGCCATGAGAACCGGAAGCGAATACTGGAAGAACTTTTCAGAACATAAGCATGTTAAGCAAATCAGTCAAAAACCGGATGATTCCGTTCACGTGTCATTAGATAGCAACGTGCATCCTTATGTAACACAAAGCGTCTGGACGGTAAGCACTACAGAAAAAAAAATCAAGCAAATACACGAGCTTCCCTGCCACTCCCCTAACAATAATTCCACAAAAGCAGCAAAAAAATTTGTAGAGTATTTAAAAATAAATAATTTTGAAGGCGTTGTTTTCGTCTACGGTGACCCTACAATAAAAAATAGTAACACCATTGACGAAGAAAATCGGTCATTCTTTGACAAATATATTGCCGTTTTAAAAGAAGCTGGATTTGTTGTTGTTAGCAGAGTTAGTAAAAGTGCGCCGGGAGTGGCTATATCCGGCGCATTTGTGAATGAAATTTACGAAGGAAACATTGATGGCTGGCAAATTGAAATAAATGATTCCTGTTTGCTGAGTATTGAAGATTACATTATGACCAAAGAAAACGAAGAAGGCGGGATATTGAAAGCCAGGGAAAAAGATAAAGAACTGGGGATAAGCTATGAAAAATACGGTCACTTTTCGGATGCCAAAAGATACTTTATTGTGAAACTGTTGGAAAATCTTTTTATTAAATATAAGTCCCGGGGCCGAAAGTCCGGCACTTATTCAATACCGATGTAATATGATTTTAGAAGAAACGGACATACAGCAAATTATTATCAATAATCCAAATAAGCACATACTTGCAAAAGCACGGATGTATGCTTCTGAAATGCGGACAAATTTATACGGCGAAAACCTGCAACTAAGTATCAAAACTATTGAAGGGCTTGAAATGGAGTACCTTCAAAAAATTAGAGCCAAATACGCAAAATCAAACAAAGACTTATATGAAAGAATAGGGAGGCCGTTAGATAAGATATTTACAGCGAAGGGCGGCAGCCTTTACTTTAATCTTTCGGATAAAGAAGAATCTGAAGCATCGAAGCAGATAAACGATTTAAAAAACGGACTTTCAGTTCAGGAATGGATAAAAAACAAATGGAGCAGACACATAAAGGATGATCCCAGCGGAATAATATTCATTGAAATTGATGCAGAAGGCAACCCATACCCCACATATAAAAGCACAGAATCAATTTATGAGTGGGGGCAGGCTGGCCGCAGGTTTGAATACATCATCTTCAATGTGTCTGACAAAGAAAAAGTATCGGCGGGAATAGCTGTTGAAAAACAGATATACAGGGTGGTTGATGACGCCTTTGATATGTATGTTGAAAGAAATGGAGAATCTGTAACATCTATTGAAAATCAAACATTTCCAAACTTTTTTGGTGTTGTTCCTGCAATGATAATGAGCGATTTTGAGCATCCAACTTTGCCGGGCATGCGGGTTTCTGTCTTTGAACCGGCCAGAGAAATTACAGACGAATTCTTTATAGATTATTCTATAAAAAGAACGCACAAATTCAGGCACGGTTTCCCAAAGCCCTGGGAAGTAGCCGACAAATGTATTTCATGCATGGGCGAAGGAAAGACAAATGCAAAAAACTGTGAAAATTGTGGAGGCACCGGCTTTGCGCCTATTAACAACATGGCCACAGTGAAGCTTGTATCCCACCCTGTTGATAACAACGATCCTTTTATTGCCCCCAATTACGGAGGCTATATTGATATTCCAAAAGATTACTATGAGATAGCAGAAAACGAATTGCACAGACTTGAATCGGCAGCCTATTATACTATTTGGGGCACTTACACCAATGCAACCAATGGAGGCGCAGCTAATACACATGATGGAGAAGCAATAACGGCAACTCAGGCTAATTTAGACTATCAGCCCGTGTGCGATAAGCTTAATATCATTCAGTCTATGCGTGAAGCCAGGCAATCATTTATTATCAATATGATAATAACCGTAAAATTCAACCCGTCATATAAAGGGTGCACATATATGGCCGGTCGAAGGTTCTTAATAGAAGGGCCGGATGTTGTTTGGAACAGATACGTAAAGGCAAAAAAAGAAGGTGCACCAGGGAAGGTTCTTAACGACCTGCTTATTGAATACATTGAAACAAAATATGAAAGCAACCGGGTTGCTTTGAATGCGCAATTGAAGTTAATAAAAGTTGAGCCATTTGTGCACTACACTATTGATGAAGTGAAAAACTTTAATGTTTCTGACAGCCTTGTAAAGGCAAAACTATTTTTTTCTGAATGGCTGGATTCTAAAAGCGACGCATACATATTGGCAAAAAATGCGGATGAACTGAAAAGCGATTTATACGCTTTTTCAGAGCAAAAAGAATTTAATAAAGCCTTTGAAATGAAACAGCAAATCGGTTTTAATCAATTAACATAAATACAAATAAAATGAACGTACAACGCAAAAAGGGGGCAGTATTAAAATATACTCCGCTTAAAGACTTAGGCGCAACTGATGAAGAAATAAAAGATGCACTCGCAAAAGATGAAAAGCAATACACACCTGATGAAGTGGAAGAGATTATTAATGCTATTTCACGAAGAGAGGAGCCAAATAAAAAAAATAAGAGCGACAAGCCGCACGAAACAGATGAAACCCCGCTCACCTCAGTGTATGAAGAATATAAGGTTGAGTATATTGATGGAGAATTTGAAAAAGGCAAAAAAATTCGTGAGACTGTAATATCTCCGGAAACCGCAGATGTGCTGAACAGTCAAAGCGAAAATACCAAAATCCGTCTTTATCTGAAACAAAATTAAAAACACAAAAAATTAAACATGGCATTAAAAGCAGAAACTATTGCGGTAATATGCAATAAGTTAAAAATACCAAAAGAAGATTTTGAAAAGGCGCTTAATGAAGAAGCAGAGGTTGATATAACGATTGATGAAAGTTTGCAAGTTTTTACAAAAACTGAAGTTGAAGCAAGGGACAGAAACACAGCAGATGAAAATAAAAAGATTGGAATTGAAATAGGCTCAAAAAACGTGAGAAAAGCCGCCGGGTTGCCGGATGAAATTGGGAAAGACCCCGCAGCCATTGCAGCAGCTATCGTGAAAAAAGCTGTTGATGATGCCAAAATTGAGCCATCGGCAAAAGTAATGCGGCTAAATGAGCAGATTACACAGCTTCAGCAAGTGATTACTGATAAAGACGAAGAAGTTAATTCGCTTAAATTGCAAACAGCTAATGCGAAAAGGGAATCTGAAATGATTGGGTATTTGCCTAAAAACAGAAGCGAATCGCTCACTGACAGTGAGTATATCGCTTTGATAAAAGGGATAATTACGGTCGAGGAATGCGATGGTGCAGTGTTGGTGAAAAATGAAAAAAAAGAAACAATTCGACACCCCACAACTAAAGACCCCATAGGCGTAAAAGAAGCTATTGCAGGTATCTTTGAAAGCCGCAAAGGTTGGTTGCAAGAAGGCGGCCCCATACCTCCAAGCGGAAGGGGTGGAAAAGACACACCACCAAAAGGCACCACCTTCACTAAGTTATCCGATTTTACAAAACAGTGGCAGGAAACGAATCAGGGGAAGAGCATAAATGGAATGGAATACCAAGCGGCCCAGGAGAAAGCGATAAAAGATAACCCTGACATGGATTTAAACGGGTAGTAAATTTCAACAGAAATAGAAAAGCTGAAAGTCTGCGCTTTTGCCTTGCTTTTGTATAGTCATTGTTGCCTGCTGCTTGAAGTCGAACGAATTAGGACAGAAAATGGCATACTGAAATTGAAAAGTTAATCAAAGAAAATAAGGTTGAAGTAATTGAAGCAAAAGACAGAACCTGCTGAACTTCATTTATGAATTTGTGAAACCTGGTACAAAACCAAGCATTAAATTTCAAACTGATACCCCCCATACAAATAAATTATTGTTGTAAAAATAATTTATTTCTATACTTTTACATCCGAAGCACCCGCTTCACTATTTGGTCGGTGACCACAGTTTAAGGATTGTATCCACCTATTTTGGTTGTACCAAGAAATATTTTCAAAATTAAAATTATGCCAAATTATACAGCCTCAGCACTTGCAAAAGCGCAGGCTAAGTACAGCAAGAACTTTGACAAGCCGGAACTTCGGAGAAAACAAAACCCCGCACTAATGCTGGCTTTAAAAAATAGGGACGTAACCATGCCGGATCATGAAACATTGAGACTTAAAGAATCGAGACCTTTCAATGCTTATTACAAAACTAAGAGACCTGCGGGCAGCGCAACAGACAAGGGGCACGCCCACACAGGCTCAAAAGCGGACAGTGCGGAAGTGACACTAACCTGGATTAAAATTGTAGAAACATTCGCAATCTATCTTAAACAGGGACAAAGTAATGTTTTTGATTACGCCGATCAGTTAGCCCATGAGATTAGGGAGTCATCTGAAAACATTCACAGCAGGGCCGGAACCTTAGCGCAGGCATTTTTGCAAGCAAACAGGTGCCAGCTTGCCGCTCTTTCAACCGGAGGCTCAGGTAGCTGGAATAATTCAACTTTTGCTTTGGAAATTACAAATGCAAACAGTGAAAGATTCCTTCAAATGGCCTCAACATTCATGCGTAATCAGAATTACAGGGGCAGTTATGATTTGATATTGGATAGTTCAAAATTTGCCGATGTTGAATTTGCATTGCAGCAGGGAGCGGGCAACAGTGATAACCTTTCATTTCAAGCACGTGGATTTGAAAGTATTGCAGAAACAATCGAAACAATCGATCCCAACTACACAACTGGCAGCGGTTTGATTATGCCAGCAGGCACATTTGCTGGTTTAGATTGGAACGATCCGGCCAACCGTGCCGGCAAGGGGGATTATGATTCAACTCTTGGGGGATATGGCGTGCTTCCAGACCCTTTGGGTTCCGGGCTGGTGTTCGATTTTCACGCTTACACCGAAAGGGCAGACGGAAGCTCTCAAGGCGGGGGAAAACAAGACGAAGTATTACAGGCCGAGGTTACTCTTACCATTGGGTGGGCTGTACCTCCGATTAGCACAGCGCAAGAAAGCGTTATTTACGAATTAGCGCAGCTTTAATTTTTCACAATTAAAATTTTCATTTGTTATGAAATTACTTATTAAAATCATGTGCTTTCAGTTACTCCTGGCATCTGTGTCTTATGATGTATCAGCGCAAACAGGCACAACGATTCCACTTGTTGCCGGCGACACGGTTCTAAACACAGGCACTGCATCAAAAACCATCCTTTTAACAGGCGGGTTCAGCGGCGTGTATCTGCAAGCAGATGTGCGAAAGCTATCCGGTACAGTTGGCGGCACACTTCAATTATTTGCAAGCGTTGATGGTGTTAGTTATGTGCAGGTAGGCAGCGATCAAACGGTTACAAATACCACAGGCACTAAAGCCTATGCGTTTTCGGTTTCTGCACCAGTTCCGGTATATTTAAGAGTAATACACACCGGCACGGGCACTATGGTAAGTGTATTGACACTTAAATATGTGATACGAAAATACCAAGAAAGATAAAGTAAATTATCAATGCCGCTCAACGTTAATTATAGCAATGGATTTGACATGAACAGGGTGTTGCCTGCCATGTTGTACCGTTTGGCGTGGAAAGAAATTGGCGGTATTGTTTTGACAAATGATAATAAAACGCCGAAAAGCGGGAGGTTTTTTGACAGCTTTCATGCTATTGCCAATATTATCAATATAAAAAACAATACCGAGCCAATTCCGGCAAATGATACGGAGTTAAATGCTAAGCTGGAGCAGATGTATAAAGACGTGATGTTTCGATGTCTGTCTTCTGTTTTCACCGGGGTTGAGTTTTTAGACGGCGCATGCAATACATACAACCGTGTGCCTTCTTCTCAAAATACAATCGTTGAAAACACATCTTCATTTGTCGGATATGCAATTGATGTGGCGGAGAGGTCGGATGTATCTATTCAAGTTAACAGCTTAACACTGCTTTTCAACGCTGCGGCAACCTTTAACATTCATCTATTTGCAGACGGTGACCCAAACCCGCTTATTACAAAATCTGTAACAACGGTCGCAAACGCTCCGGTAATAATTGACGTTGAAAATTTTGTTTTTGGTTATAAAACAAAGTTGAGCAACAGTTCACGCTATTATATTGGATATTTTCAAAATGACCTGAATGGAGCCAAAGCAATAAGGGAGCAGGCGAATTTCAACAGGTCGCTTATGTATTGTGCGGTGCCATGCTCATTAAAAGCATCTGCAAATGTGCCATTGTACAATGAAGTTTCTCAAACATTTTCTCCTTCCGGTTTAAATATTGAGTTCAGTAGTTTCAGAGACCGCACCGATACAATAGTGAAACAGCCTTTTCTGTTTGATACGCTGGTAGGGCTGCAGATGTCAACTGGAATAATTGAATCAGTGATGTACACAACCAGGAGCAATAGCAGCGAAAGAATATTGAAAGAGAACATAGACAGGATGATGGTTTACATGGATTTGAAAGGCACTGTTCCTATTTCTGATGCTCCGGTATCCGGTACTAATATAGCGGCTGAGATTAAAAAAGAAACGGCACGTATTTACAAAACACTGTTTCCGAAACGAAATATTGTAAACGCAGAAATGCCATGATTCAAAGGCGCTCAAATATTAAAGGCGTTGATACATTGATAGATCAGTTTCAGTTAAATCTTTATAATAAGCTGATTGCCAAATGGGGATTAACGGGAAACGAAAGTAAATATGAGTGCTATCCACGATGCTATCGCAATCAAACAGATGACGGATATATACCCGAAGTCAAAATCAATAGTTCCAATGAGTATAAAGAAGTTCTTTGGAACGACACTTTGAGTGCCATCTCTTTTTTTGGAACGGGTGAAGAAACAGCGTTTGAAATATGGGCCACTGCTGACATCCATCTAATCTTCTTTGTAAACGCTGAAGCATTGAAGCCAGGCGCAGAAAGAAGGGACGAAGAGATAAGATTAGATGTGATGAAAGTCGTTGAAACCGGATATTGCAACTTTCTTTTAAAGTCAATCACTACTGGAATTGACAATGTATTTAAAGAGTACAGTGGATTTAGAATAAGCGAAGGATTAAAATTTCTGGACATGCACCCGCTGCATTGTTTCCGTTTTGATTTTTCACTCAATTATAAGCCCACTGAATGTTATTAATTAAAATTTTAAAACTTATATTTTATGGCAGCACTTGTAAAAGCGTGTGATGTATCAAGCATACAAAACACGGGTGTTGAGTGTAGCGCAGCTATGGGGCCTGCCGCTATGTTTTTGATTATGCCCCCCGGATTGAAATGGACAAACAGCGATCTGTCAGACTTTCCGGCCTATGTTGAGCAAAAGATGCACGCATCAGCCGAAACAAGGATATATCCTCTTTTCGGCAATTCTGCTCCTATACGAAGCATTGAAGCAAATGATTCTGATGATACCATACAGACATTTGACGACGGAGTCGAAAAATTTATCAGAAGTGGTTATGCTAACCGCATTTACCGCACAGAAAAGGGTGGTCTTTGCCTGGCGGCCTCTATGAGAAGCCTTTTAAACATAGGATACGCTTTTGTTGAAATTGACAAAGAGGGCAACATCTGCTTTAAGAAAAACAGCGACGGAACATACAGCGGATTCCCTTCTACCGGCATGGGCGGCGTAACTCCGAAAGCGGCAACATTCACCGAGTCGTATATGAATGGATTCAGACTGAGTTATGATGTATCAACATACATAAACTCCGGCCTTATTATGAAAGGCGCTGAATCTATTCTTGACTTTATGGGCCTTATTGACACCAATGTTACAGCGTTTACTGCATCAACCACCACACGACTGAAAATAGGCGTTAAAACACAATGCGCAGGCACCGATTTGGTCGCATTGCTTGGCGTTACATTGGCTGTGGCAGGCAACTTTGTAGTAACAAACGCTTCCACCGGAGCAGCCGTATCAATAACAGGGGCTTCAATAGTTTCTGGTAATATTGAACTGGCAGGCACATTCACAACCGCCACCACTTACCGGGTTGCGTTGGCTCCTTCCGCAACGTTATATACAAACGGCGTTGAAGGTTACGAAGGAGTTAAATACAAAGACATTTTAATTCCATAAAAATAAGCCATGAAGCAATATAATGTAAGCGGCTGGAGTTTCAATGCGGATGTAATTGATGGATTCAAAAACTTGAAAAAGTTGCAAGAACACATCAATAAACTTGAAATTTTTGAACCTGAAAAAAGGGAAGAAAATATAAAACTGCTATGGGAATTAAGGCTTGCCTCAACAGGTGAAGCACAGGCGAAAGAAGAATAAAAAGCGGCTCTTTACCGGGCCGCTTAAACTTGTTTTATGGATGATCTTAAAACTGTTATAAATAAGCTGAAAGCATTTTCATTTAAAGATGAAATGATTGCAGTTATTACGCAGAATAAAGACACCATCCCGGACATGCAGGCAGAGCAATTGGCGATCGGCTTAAAGTCAGACGGCAATAAAATTTTGCCTGAATATGCCCCGTTTACTATCCAGGAAAAAATGAGAAAAACAGGACTTTCCGGAGTTTATAATCATGTTACGTTTTATGACACCGGAGAATTATATAGTTCTTTGACAGCAGAAATTACAGGGGAAAATTATGATGTAAAAAGCCCTTCTTTTAAATGGGCGAAAGCAATTAAAAGAAGTGGCAAAAGAATAGTTGGATTAACGGAAGCAAACAGAAGCGAATTTGCAAAAACAATAACGCTTCCCGGAGTTAAAAAAGCGTTGGAAGCTAAAACAGGACTTGTTTTTTAGATTCCTTATTCAGTTGGTCTAAATGATTCTTAACGCTTTCTTGATAGGCAAAAATGCAATTTGCCAGGTATTCAACACTTTCCTTTTCCTGGTCAATTTTAAAGCCCATGAACCGGTCAATTTGTGTTAATAGTTTGGTAAATGATTGTTCAGAAAGGCTATCCGCAAGTCCGTCTTTGTCCTTTCGCTCGGTAAATGTTTGATACTCCTTTTTTCTTGTGTTGAGAGCATCAATATGCTTCACTTCTTTTGTCTTTACTTTTTCAATTTGCTCTAAGAAGCCAGGCAAATCGCCTGGATTGTGCTTTAGCCGGTGGCCGTAAGTTTTTATGTCTTCCAAACACCTATCAAACACATCATTTGATTCGTTGCCGAGGCATAGCGCAGAGCTTTCTAAAAGCATTACGAGGATGTTAACGCACTCATTTCTTATTTGATGCTGATAAATGCCGGTAAGCATAGATATTTCTGGTAACGGAAAACCGCAAAGGCTTACAAATTCATCATTTATCTTCTCAAAGGCTTTCAGTTTTTCTTCATCAGTTGGTTTGCCGGATATAACTAAGCAGTCGTAATCACTTTTGAACTTACAACGGCGAAACCTTTTGATGTTACAATCTTCTGCTGAACTGATTAAAACAATGGATTCAGTCATTTTACAAATTTAAGGGGAAAATGAGCAATATTATAGATTTAGGATTTGATTACCGCCGCACCGAAAAAGACAAAGACCGGGTAATTGCTGCCATGAATGAGGTCTATAATCAATACTTAAAATTAAAAGATTTGCGCCCTGTTTTCAACAGCGGGTTTTCCGACATATCAGCTTTTAAGCAAGCAACCGAACAATTAAAGAAAGTACAGGACAGCCTTACTGCCGCAAATGGAAAGTATGTAAAAACATTGCAGGATATGGCCAAAGAACAGGCCACATACGCCAAAATAGCCAGAGATGCTGCCAGAGAAGAAATTGAAAACGCTAAAGCAAAAAACGCCTCCGCAGATGCCGGTATCAGGAAAAATAAAGCAGCACAAGCAGAACTTAAAACAGAACAGGAAGCAATAAAGTCTCTGAAATTACAGCAACAATATGAAGCGCAATTAACCAAAGAAAAAGACAGGCTGGCTGCCAAACAGATTAAAGAGGAAAAAAACACACAACGGCTCAAAAATGAATACGAGCAGCTTAAAATAAAATACAATGAAGCGGCGGCAGAAGCAAAAAGGCTTGGTGTTGCATTGGGAACCAACGACCCAAAATTTATAGCAGCAGCGGCCACCGCCATGAACTATTACAAGCAGCTTGATGCGGTAGAAGTGGCTGTAGGGCAAACGCAACGAAGGGTAGGCCAATATGAGAGGGCGCAGTTTAGTTTGAACCAGGTATTGAGGGAAGCTCCCGCCTTTACAAACAGCCTTCAAACCGGTTTTCTGGCAATCAGTAACAACCTGCCTATACTTGTTGATGAATTTAGCGCACTAAAGGCATCTGTGGGAAGCAGTTCGCAGGCGTTTGGTATTATGCTAAAGGGTTTGTTTAGCTGGCAAACGGCGATATTGGCAGGTATTACATTATTAACAATTTTTGGAAAAGAGATAGGGGACTATGTAAGCAGCCTGTTTAAGGAGAAAGATGCACTTGATGGGCTTTCTGATAGTCAAAAACAAGTTGTTGATGATAGTGCGGCGATGCTGCTTAGATTCAAAGAAATGTCTGCTGCTTTAAAAGATTCAAATATACCCCTTGAAGATCGCAGAACCATTGTTAAAAAGATGCGTGAAGAATACGGCCCATACCTTAAAAACATGACTGATGAAGAAATTTTATTAGGAAATCTGAATAGCGCATATATGCAAATTGTTGAAAGCATAAAAGCAAAGGTCGCAATACAGGCGGCGCAAGATGAAATACTTCCACTGCTCAAACAGCAAATTGCATTGACAAGAGAAGAAGCAAACTTGCAAGCGGCAGTAAAAATCGGACAATCCATTAGCAAAGAAGAAGCAGACAAAGCCGCCGCAGCAGGCATACAATTAGGAAAAGCAACAATAGCTCAGGGAAAATCTGCGGGCACAGTTTTAGAAAAAAACACGAAAGCAGCCAATGAGCTTGAATCTAAAATAAACAAAATTATAGATTCATACATAGGGCTTATTGGGAAAACAAAAGAGTTTACAGACACAGAAAGCACAAAAGACAAGCAAAATTCATTTGATGATTCTGAAATAACCGCCAGATACAACATACAAAAAACCATTCTTCAAAGCCAGGCAGAGTTTTTAAAAAAACAATCCGAAGATGATAAACTTGGTTATGACGAAAGGCTTACATACGCAACCGGATACTACCAAAAGCTGAAAGAAATTACGCAGGCAGAGTATCAGTTTCAAATATCATTGGCGAAAGCAAAAGGCGAAAAATTAACTTCAGGCGAAAGAGATTTGTTGTTGCTAAACCGCAACGAAGAATTTTTTAAACTGCAAAAAGAATACAGCGACAAAGTATTGCAGTTGCAGGAAATTGAATACCGAAAAAGTATTGAGGCGCAGGATGAAGCCTTGCGCAAAATGCAGGAAAATGAAAAGGAAGCATACGAAGCAAGAAAAAGAAACAAAGAAGAAGATATTAACCGGTTAGAAAGAGCCGAAAACTTCTCACTTGCCATAAATGCGGCCAACTACAACAAGGAGCAGGCTGGACTACTCAGGCTTTTCAACACTGGCAAAATAAACCGCATACAATACGAAAAAAGCCTTGCGGAAATAACAAAAAAATATTCCAGAATTGCCCTTGAATATAGTTTGGAAGCAGCAAAAGCGCAGCTACTTTTATTAAACAGCAATAGCCAAGAATGGGCCGAACTGAAACAAAAGATTTCAGAAACAGAACTTGCACTTGAAAAACTTAAAAACCCGCAAGCGGATGAAAATAAAAGCCCGCTTAAATACCTTTTAGAAGACTTAGAAAAAGCGCAGCAGTATGCACAACTGCTTACTAATACGGCAACGAATATCAATAGCATATTTTACAATAATAAAAAGGCTCAGATTGAAGAAACTGAAAACGCAGAACAAGAAGCCTACGAAAAAAATGTAAAAAGAATAACCGACAGCACTTTAAGTGAGGAAGAAAAGGCGAACAGGCTACAGGTTATAGAAGCGCAAAGGCAAACACAGCAAGAAAGGAACGAAAGAAGGCAAAGAGAACTGGACGTGAAAAAGGCAAAATTTGACCGGGATATATCTATATTAAACATTATTCTAAACACAGCCAGGGGCGTAACAGCAGCATTGACAAGTACACCGCCAAATATACCCCTGTCTATAGGAATTGGTATTGAAGGAGCCTCCCAACTTGCAGTAGCATTGGCAACCAAAATACCACGTTATAAAGAAGGATTGAGCGGCAATAAAGAATCTCACTTTGGTGTGTATGGGGAAGCTGGTAATGAGATTGTTAGGAAGCCGGGCCAACCTGCTTTCATGGCTACACGTGAAACATTAGACTGGCTGCCCAAAGGCACTGAAATTATACCGGTGGGCAAAGTTGCAGACAATTCATTTGATCTTCAAATGGCTTATTGGGGGAGGCTGGAAAAAAGAAACACAACAACATCAGGCGGCACAACAAAACCTGATTTTGATTATCGCAGATTTGCTAAAGGCTTGCGACCAAAAGTTGTTTTAAACATTCACAATCATGGAGATTTTAATTCATACGTAAAAAGGCAAATACACGGTGGCTGATTTTATACCAAATAAAGAATTTTTATATTTTATCGCAGATAAAGATAACATGACATGCTTTGTCTTTAATGATAATGTATTAAAGGATTCTGACTTACACCCGCTGCCAAACAACCCCGATGGATGGAAGGATATAGTTGTCGAATACGGATTGAATCAAAAGTATTTTGGCTTACAGCGAAGTTTTACCGTTCCGCTCACATTGGTTAAAGATGCAGCCAAAATAGCGAGGCACTATTACTTTACGGGCAAAGGGTTTGAAGAAGAATACTATTTAATCATTCTTCGCTGGAACCGGGATACAGGTATTTATGAACTTGAATACAAGGGCCGTTTGGATTTAAAAACATATAAAGATTTCCCGCAGAGAGGCGTTCAGGTTAATAGTGTTGAAGGCGGTTTACTTTCATATTTTAATTCAAATGAAGGAACTGCCTATGAGATTGCTTGTGATGAAACAAACCATGATGCAATAATGGTTTGTTTTGACGGCATCAATCTGAGAGATAAATTAAATTATATTAACCCTGAATTTGAAGCAACAGTATTTATCGGGTTATATACTTACACCCTTCTGCCGGTAACCTACATAAGCAATGAGGGTGATAATGTAAACGTATCATTTATAAGCCAGCAGTACGAATTTGAAAGCCTGGCAAACGGAACTGCCATTGATAATTTTTTTAAGGCAAGCGAGAATGTAATATTCGAGTCTTTCAGTCCAAATCCTATAAATATCACAATAAGCGGAATCATAACATTTGAAGTGATAAGCGGCGATCCAAACGAAAATATAGACTGCAATTTTGTAATAAGAAAATCAGATGTAAATAGCAGTACTGAAATTTCTTTAGGGGTTATCAACGTTGTTGGGCAGGTGGGCAATGTTTATAGTTTTGATTTCAGCATCACAACAACGGTAAACTATGAGCAGAAAATAGCGATAGCACAATGGCACGGCCCTGAAATAATTTCGCCAAACGACATACTTTATAAAGAAACAAGCATATCCATTGAGTTTGACAGCAGAAACGGAACCACAACAGCATACGCACTACAACCCTACCAAATGCTGAAACAGATTGTTTCTAAAATGACGGACGGCAGATATACAGCGGACAGCGTTTACATGCAAACGCATAATGACGTAGTAATAACATGCGGCGATGCTATCAGAAACACTTCACGCAGCATTGTAAGTAATTATTATATAAGCCTTTCGTTTTCAGATTTTGTTTCCATGCTTGATTTTGACCCCGCTTTCAAAATCATTAATAATGTGCTTTACATTGAACCAAAAACAGATGTGTTTGGAGCAGCAACAAATAATATATTTGATTTGGGAGAAGTTGCCGCATTGTCGCTTGAAACAGCATCGGACATGCTTTGCAATACACTGAAAACAGGCTATCCGGATCAGGAGTACAACCAACGAAGCGGAAAGTATGAGTTTAACCAAACAAGAATATGGAACCTGCCAATATCAGACATAAAAAAAGAGTTAGATATATCCTGCAAGGGTCGTGGGGATGGATTTGGAGCGGAATTTATAAGGGGCGTTTATCAAAACAAAGACACCACAGACAACAGCGGCGATAAGCAGCCCTTTGTTATTAAAATAAATACTGGTTCTCCGGTAAACAATACATCTGTTTTAAGTAATATATTAGGGCACGTTTCAACAGGTGTGGGATTTTCATTCGTTATACACACAAATTTTGCTTTAACCGATGATTTTTATTACCGTCCGGGAGGCATTGAATTTGTTTATCAGGGGCTTACAAAAAAAGAGTTCATTTTGTCCATTGGCTTCAATTTCACTGCTGCCGATGTTACAACCTGCATGATGGAGATGCAAGTAAACGGAACTCAGGTAAGAATGACAATTGTAAACACAGATGGCGTTTCCTGGAATCTGTCCGAAACAGTGCTGCTTGTTCCTGGAGATGTGGTAAGATTTAAAGCAACTAAATACGGTGGTGCCACTTCTTTTAATATTAACGGAGTATATAGCACGTTTCAACAGGTATTAACGGAATATAATTTAAGCCGTCCGGCTTACACAAGCATAACCGGCGTATTAGACAATACTGTTTTCAACACAGAAATAAGCCCGGCAAGACAAATTTTGAAACATGGCAGTTATATCAGAAGTCTTTTTTATCAGCAACCTTCCGACAAAATAATTTTCTCTACCGGCACAAAAAACATTGATTTAGAAACAGACTTATCAGGAGTTATTGTAAGCGAAAAAAAAGATATAACAATTGGCGATCTGGCGGCTCCTTTTTTCATCCCTATGTATGCTGTTTTCACAACTAAGGTACCCTATGCTTTTGCAAAAACAATGGCGCAAATGAATAAAGGAGAGATTAAAATAACATATAACAACAACGATATTTATTGCCTGCCTATCGGCAGCATGAAAAGCACGCCTGCCACAGGCACAGCGCAGGAATGGAAACTACTGCTATCTGCAAACAACAGCCTGGCAACACTGATGAGTTTAAGCGATGAAGGTCTATTTTTTTCAAACAGTACAACGATGATATTTATAAGCAAGATCTGCCCGGTGCATTTTGTGAAATACAATTACACAAATCCGCCAAAATACAATCATGTTGAATACATGAACGATTGGGCGCACAATCGGAATGGCCGCTTTGCTGTGCAGCCATATTACTTTCAGAAATGGCAAACAAGTGACAGTATAAACCTGCAAGTTATAACCTCTGGATTAGGCCAATTGACGGTAGTTATTTATAATGAGCAAGGCTATGAATACTCAACCACACTGATGATCATTGTTGCTAATACTGCGGTTCAGGCACCGTATTCGTTGCAGCAGTTAAATATTCCGTTAAATACATTCCCGGAAGGAAAGTATCAGATTGTTATAAAAGCAAACGGAAAAAGGGTTGTAATAAGCGAATGGCAGGATGTAAGAGTGTCACATCCGGAAACATATTTATATGAATACACCAACAGCTTTAATAAACTGTACGCTTATTTTAACACATGGGGTACCTCGGCTATCAGGTGTGAATCATTGTTCCTTCCCATTGACCCTGAAAGTGATTATGAAAGCTACGAAGATGAGCCTGGCAATATAGAAGCCTTATCAGGGACGGGCACACTTAAACGCAGGTTATTATTAGGTGGCCCGCAGGGCTTCCCTGAGTTCATGGCTTTTAAAATGAATGAAATACTGATGCTTGACGGCCTGATGATTGAAGGTTTTAAATACACCCGCCCACAGGATGCAAAAATGGAAAGCAATTTCAGGCAAGGCGTTCCTTTCAATTTTTATAGCATAGAAATGAAATTTGCAAAGAACGATAATGGATTAACACTTACAGATACCGGAGGCACGGCAAACAGCGGCACTTTGAGTTATACACTGGATGCAGAAGCATTTGGCCAGGCTCCCGGAACAATTGATATAGATATTCAAAATTAATATATGGCAACATTTACGGTTAATATAAGCACAAGCGCAACCATAACAACAAATGACCTTCGCATGGCCCTTTACAAAGGCAGCGATCCGAATACCGCTGTTTACTTTATTGATGAAGCAGGCCCAACTCACGCCGCAAGAACGTGGACATTTCCGGGACTTGAACCCGTGAACTGGATATGCAGAAAATTAGAAATAAGCGGAGGCGTTACACTTCAGGTATTAGAACAATTTACCTTTACTCCCGGAAGCGATGACGTTGAAGTAAAGGCACCATTTTATATTGAATTTGATGTAACAGTAATACCAAATAATTCGCCTAATGTTTTTACATCGGGCCTGTCAACATTTGTGGTTTCTGATTGGATAGGATGGGATATAGTTGCAGAAAGGATAGGCACAGGAACAATGAAGCCAGCTATTGACTACACATGGAATGCTGTCACCGGCACATTTTCATTGCTTGCAAATGGAGATATGTTTGCGCCAAACGAACATTTTTTTATCACTTTTTTAACTAAAGTAGTTACCGGCGGTGGCTCTGGTAGCTCCAGTGTTCCTGCAATATTCAATCAACGCATGACTGTTACGGGAAACACAACCATTTTGGCAGAGGATATAGGGAAAAAAATACTGCTTAAAATAACTGGAAACTATGCAGAAGTTACGCTGCCGGATATAACAAGCGTAGCCGAAAACAGAGTAGTGTTTTTTGAGATGCAAAGAAATGCAACTATGAAAACCGTGTTTATTAAAACAACTGGTGCGGATATAATGGACTGGTTAGAAGGCGGGCTGTCAGGCGTATATATATGCCCTGGTGAAAGCATTGCTTTGTACCGTGAAAAAGATGGAGCAAATAATTATTGGCGTGTGCATGATGCAGATGGCAATTTCAGGCAGGTGGGTTTAGAAGTGAATGGATACCTGTCCGCAGGCAATCTTACAAATATAGTAGAAGCAGATGGTGGTGGTGCCAGCGGGTTAGATCGTTTTCAATATGCACGTTTATACAACCGTGTCGTTTTAAAACTGCCGTCTATTGAAAAAGTGGCTTATTCTTCATGGGCCACAGGCAACAACAAATACAAGTACAGCAAACTTGACACCGGAAGCAACAAATTCAGGATACCGGATTTGAGGGGCATAGTTTCAAAAGGAGCGGATTCATCAAATGTTCCTTCTTTTTATGAATTAGATCAAGTAGGCACACACGATCACGCCTTTGGAAACTATAAAAATGACGCGCAGGGCGGGAGTCAGTCCAACTTTTTATATTTGGGTACAGATAACGGAGCCAGCACAAACACAGATGATACAAAAAAAACAAAAGTGAACGCAGGTAGCCTCGCCGTGCCTTTGGAAAACAGAGTGAAAACATACCGTACCAGACGGCTTATTTTATGTTAATATTAGAAATAAATAATTTTGAAAACAATAATATATTTTTGGCCATGCGAAAAATTTTAATTTTACTTTTTACCATGAGTTCCGGCATATTGTCCGCTCAGATTTACATAAAACCTAACAATACTTATGGTGTCATTCACAACAGAATAAAGCCAGATACAGTGCTGCATTTGCCAGTATTTGATACTACGCTGCTGCGAACCACTGATACCAGCGCACAGATAAGAGTATTGCCCTCTGATGGGCTTCTTTATTATCGTTATGGAGGCAGATGGAGAAATGTGGCAGGAGGAAGCATCCCCACTTGGCAGCAAACATTGATTGCAGGAAGTCAAATGACACAAAATAACTTTGTTGATTTGAATGGATTTGAATTTGGATTTGACGATGATATAAAAATTGGAGGTGCAACAATTGGGAGAGGCGCAAATAGCCATCCCAGTAATACATTGTTCGGAACAAATTCCGGTTTAAATATGACAACAGGAGGAAACAATAATACATTTATGGGATTTGAAGCAGGGAAAAATACAACTTTTGGGGCTGATAATTTAATCATTGGTTATCAAGCTGGATTAAATAATACATCCGGTGCTGCTAATACATTTGTAGGAAAATCCGCTGGGCAGTCTATTACCACCCAGAACGGAAATACATTTGTAGGCTGGAATGCTGCTGCTAACAATACAGGAGATGACAATACTGCGATTGGGGAAAACGCCCTATCAGGCGTAAGTGGTTCTTCCAATGTAGCTATTGGAGGAAGCGCACTAACTTCAATAGGCTCTGGCAGCAGAAATGTTGCCGTAGGAATAGGGGCTGGCAGAAACAATAACAATGGCGTGGGCAATATTTCAATTGGTGCGGAAGCATGTACCAACATCGTTGGCAACTATAATATAGGAATAGGAGACAACGCATATAGCACGGGCTCCATTGCTAACAATAATATATTAATTGGTAATGATAGGTTAGGACATGCTATTATTCCTTCTCCTATATCTAACAAATTCTTACTTGGTAATTATCAATCTTTCTTATTATATGGTGACATATCTACCGGGCAACTCAAAATAGGGAATGGCAATGCCCTGAATTTAGAAAGTTCGGCAATTTTTGAAATTGCTTCTACAAGCAAAGGTGTGTTATTCCCCCGAATGACTGAATCACAGAGACAAGCAATTGCAGCACCTGCTACGAGTTTAGTCGTTTACCAGACAGACAACACAATAGGGTACTATTACTATGATGGTAGTAATTGGAATAGGTTTAGCACAGGTTTTGGCTCCGGTACAGTTACATCGGTTGGGTTATCTATGCCATCAGGCTTTAGCGTTTCCAACAGTCCTGTAACAGAGGTTGGGACATTTAATGTGACCACAACCCTGAATGGCTATGTAAAGGGTAACGGCAGTGGCTTTACTGCCGCCGCAACGATACCAGCTACAGACTTAACGGGTACTATTGACAATACCCGTTTGAGTACTAATGTAGGCTATACAATAAGCCATGCAATAGGCGCAGGCGTTTCAACAGCTGCAAACACAACTGAATTTATTATTAACGGCCCTACAAATGCTAGCAGCACAGAAGGTATCAGACAGGTGCCTATAGCGATTGGTGGCACAATACGGGCCTTTTACATTTACACAAGCACTGCGCAACCTGCCAGTGGTACTTATGTGTTGACTATCAGAAAAAACAACTCAAGTACTTCAACAGAGATAACACTTGCAGCCAGTGCGGCGGCAGGTGTGTATAGCAATGCAACTACTACTACGGTAGCGGCTGGTGACCTGTTAAGCATCGGGCTCGTGAATAATGCAACAGCGGCTTCTGCTACCATAAGGGGTTTTTCGATATTCATAAGTACAAATTAAAATTCTATGAAAAAACTATTTTATATATTCTCAATAATTGCCATATCTTCTTGCTGGCACCGGCCAGAGCAGCCATCCGAAACACCGGAGGAGCAGTATGCAAGGACTGATGGCAGAAGCGGTTTGCCTTTACCTGAAATTTACACTCATGGCGTTTGGGTAACAGATAGTGTTACCCGGCCCATTAGTTACAAATGTGATGTGGCCGATAGTATCGGTACTGATTTGGTTAGGTATGATTTGTTTATGCCGACTTTTTTGAAAACAGGTACAGATAAAGGATACATTGATTATGCAAATCGGGGAAAAGAGGTAATCTTGAATATAGATTACAGAACCGGTTTTGGGAAAACTCCACAACCGGTTCCCAACATGGATACATTTAAAATTCAGTTTGAAGTAGTATTAAGATGGGCTGTTTCTATTAAGAAACCGGTATTGGTTGTCTTTTCAAATGAAGAAAACAACACAGCGAATTATCATAAATGGTCAATGGATTATTACTGCGACTTGCTGGAGGCTGCAATTATGATAGGTGAGGAATACGGTGTTACCGTTGTAAACGGGGGCATAGCCTCTTATGGATTAAACCTTTGGTATAACCGACAAGTAGAAGGCAAGGTTTTGACCGTACAGGGTCGCAGGGTTGATACCCTATTGCGCCGTTATGCTGTTATGCCGGGATTGAAATACGTGAACCTTCACACGTATGCGATGAATTATAAAGAGGCTAATAACATGGCCCCTATAAGGTGTTGGGTTGATAGTATAACTCAACGGCCTACAATAAGCAATGAAACAGGACAGCGGGTCATTAGAGACAGTGCATTAACCACTGTTATTTTAAATGCCTGGAAAAATACAGATTGGTTTATTTTCTTTTCGGGTAATCCGAAGGGCGAAAAATATCCGGCTATCCCCCTTCATAACGCAGATAAATCCTTGAATGATGCGGGAATTTGTTACAAAAATTTTATACAGCAATGAGTAAAACAACATTTACAATTAAAAACCTGTCAAAGCCCGCTCCTGCATGGTATCGAATAACCAAAAGGATTATTTACCTACTATCAGGCAGCACGGTTGCAACAGGTACGCTTACAAGAATTGGCGTTACAGAAAGTGACCAATTGCTAATAATGGGTTGGCTAATTTTAATTGGTGAAATTCTTACCACTATTATGGGAAATGGCGAAGATTATATTAAAAGAGAAAACGAAACAATATGACACAAGAACAAATTAATCGTTATTCAGAAGTTGCAGCAGATGTAACGGCAAGTGATTTAGCACCTGCAAAAAGGGCCGCATTGCTTCAATCCGTTGAGTTAATAGCAGATGGCAACGCAAGTGATGCGCTAGTGAACTACCCACTCACGCAAAGCGATGAGTGGGCTTCTCAACCCATACGCACAGCCTAACGGCTCACGTTAACGGTTGAAGGCTTTATCCTAAGCCCGAAGCTCTTAATATTTTTCGCAGCATTTTCATCCCTTTCGTGATGAGTGCCGCAAGATTGACAAGTCCAAGACCTGTCTTTCAAACTTAGTTCTTTAAAAATTGTTCCGCAATGTGAACACAATTTGGATGATGGTTGAAATCTGCCAATGTACAGGATATTTTTTCCGTGCCATTCGGCTTTGTATTCCAGCATCGTTTTGAACTTGTGCCACCCTACTTCACCGATGGCAAGGGCAAGTTTTTCATTCTGCATCATGCCTTTGATGTTTAAATCTTCAAGGCAAACGCTGTTGTAAGAACGAATAATTTGCGTACTTGCTTTGTGGACGAGTTATTTTTTAATCCAGAATCGTATGGGTGGAATGAATATGCTCTTGCGGCAATAATTATAGTTAAAATAATACTTAATTAAATGGGAGATGCAAATAACGAAACCCAAAACCTCATCGGTAAAATAGTTATCTATTTGGGTGGATTGATTATTGGGATTAGTTCAAAATTAGCAGAATTGAATCAGCACAAGAAATTAGATGTTGCTTCTTTTCTGCTTCATACAACGGTCGCCTTAGCGTGTGCGTGGGTTGTTTGGTTTGCCCTCGTGGCTTACGAACATGATGACCTCGCAATATGGGTCAGCCCGATAATTGGCCGTTTTGGGGACAGTATAATTTTCATTTTATACGATATTTTGAAAACTGGTGTAAAGAACCTTTCAAAAAAATTATGATGACACTACCGAGTAATTACAAATGGCTGTTGAAAGAGCCAGCCCCCAGAATGCTTTTAGAAGCACTGAATTTGTATGGTACTAAAGAAAAGCCTGGAACCGCAAATAATGACATGATTCTATCATGGGCCGATGAACTGGGTATAAAGGATTACAAAGCTGATTCCATCCCTTGGTGTGGGTTGTTTATGGCCATCGTAGCAAAGAGGGCCGGTAAGACTGTACCCGCAAATCCGCTGTGGGCAAGAAACTGGCTAAAATTTGGGAAACCGGTAACTACGATAAAGTTAGGAGATGTTTTGGTTTTCAGGCGTGGCTCCGGAGGCCATGTGGCTCTTTATGTGGGCGAAGATGAAACGCATTATCATGGGTTAGGCGGCAATCAAAGTGACAATACAAATATAATAAGGCTCAACAAAAGGGATTTGATAGGTGCGAGGCACGAATATAAGATTAAGCAGCCAGGAAATTGTCGCAAAATACAATTGGCCCCATCTGGGATTGTATTCAACGGAGCTGGGTAACTTTTTTTCATGTTTTGATTTTTGTTTCCCCGGGTTAGTCATGGCCGGGGTTTTTTAATGCGGGCCTTTACCCAAAAAGACAAAAAATATCCCAATCAGACATATTTTAAAAAAAGTCCAAAAATATTTTGACATTTATTTTCCAATATGGAAAATAGTGCTTTACCTTTGTCAGACAAATGTACGCAAATGTATTTAACAAATGATATTTTAGAAATGATCGATTCTGAGTTAAATCTCAGACTTGAACTGGCGAAAGCGCTTAGGGTCAGTGAAGAAGCCATCAAAAAGGCCGTTAAGCGCAAATCAAAAACGCTAATGAATATAGAATCAATTGATGCAATAAGTGCTTATACCAGCCTAAAGAAAGAAGATATTTTGACAGCACCAGCAAAAACAAATGGCCTGATAAAATCAGCTTAATTTTTAAAAAACAAAAAGTTATGATGCCTAACAATATGCCCATAACGTTAGCAATAGCCGTCTTCTTAGCCTCTGTAATAGCCATTACGTACCGGTACTTTAACCCGCACAAGCAAGATGTATGCGCCTTGATAGACCGTCATGGTAATGGTGTCATTGATTTAATGAAGCACATCAATTACATAGACCAGGCTATGATTGACCAAATGGAAGCCAATTTGGAAGAGGCAAAAAAAATAATTAACGATAAAAACGCATGCTCATGAACATGGGCTTTTATTATTCTGATACGGTTAGTGCTATTGCTTTTATGGTAGGCTGTGTTGCGTTGGTTGCGATGGCATTTATAAAAGCGAAAAGAAAGGATTGATACTTCATGTTTGGTTGTTAATAAAAGGGTACAGGCGGTGCTTTTCTAAGCGCTGTATTATTAAAAAAAGAGATAACGATCTTATAAATGAATCGGGCCTTTCATAGTCAGTGGAATAACAGGAATTGTACAATCCTGTAGACCGCAGCGATAGCGGTTGTGAAATCAAATATTTTTAAAATGATTTGTAGTAATTATGAAAACCTATCGCCACAAGAGCGGATAGAGTTCACAGGCAAGTTGCTCCATGCGGTTATGAACGATAACAAGCTTAAGCATGCCGCAGACGGAATAATTGCTATAGCAGAAGCAAAAGGGATGTTTGAAGGCGTGGTTATAAACCCTCCACTGCATACTGAAGAAGAATATAAAAAAAGCCCATTGATCATCACTCAACAGGCTTTCATTTCATAACGAAATAAAAATTTCATCATGGCAAAATTAACATTTTCACACCAAATCACTGAAAAAAGAAAATTCGGGCAATTGGTGGTAAATCAAACGATGGTGGTATCGGCAGACTACGACCCTGAAGATGGCGGCATTGATAATATTGAAGTGGACATTTATCAAGAGGGAAAACACGTAGCTGAAATAAGCAAGTTGCTGGATAAAGCAGAAGGCAACCCACTAATTACAATAATAGAAGCTATCAATTGGGGTGAGCTGTATGCAGACAGTAAAGCAGAACCGCCTGAAGAGGAAAACTCTTGCTACTTAAATAAACAAGCAATTCTCAATATTTAATAACAACAAAAATTTAAAACTATGGCTGGATTATCAAACAGAAACAGTGCCATCTACTTAACAATCAGTAACGGCAAAATTTGCAGACAATTACAAAACAAGTCTGAAAAAAGTGTAGAACGTGCCAATAAAAACGGAAAGTTGGTACACGAGGAATTCTACGACCATTTAAGTGGTATGCTTACCAACATTTCTGTGAGGGAAGCAGATGTAGCAGGTACAAAAATGAAGTTTTGGCAATTAACAGTTGATGCAGATGGGGTAATTTATCAACTGCAATTCAACTACAGCAGCAGCTATGCGGCTTCATTTTTAAAAGCATTACCCAATGCTGACCTGACCAAACAAGTCACACTTGCTCCATTTATGAAAGTAGAAGGAGATAAGAAAAAAACAATACTTTTTATTACTCAAAATGGTAAGGCATTAAAACATGCTTACACAAAGGATACACCTAATGGGCTTCCTGAATTGAAAAAAGTGAGAGTAAAAGGTGCTGATATTTGGGATGATACCGATATGATGGACTTCCTTGAGAAAATGGTGAAAGAAACAGTATTACCTCAATTAAAATCTTCATCCACAAATCAACTTACAGAACCTGCATTGGCGAGTGCTGGAGCTGTAGAAGATGATGGTGAGATGCCATTTTAAAGGCAGCACACGCCTACGGCCACAGCTGGCTTGGCAAACAGAAAAGATGTGTAAGGCGAGCCCTAAGCCAACCGGGTAAGAGTTGGCAATTTTTAATCTTTTAAAATTATTCACAATGGCTATTATTCACAAAGGCGACATCCAACGCATTGATTTTTTGGATGAAAGATTTTACACCAAAGACGGAATTACTTTTTATCCGTCAGTTACAACTGTTTTAGAAGCATTGCCGAAAGGTTTTGGTTACAGCCAATGGCTGAAAGATTTAGGCAGCAATGCAGATGAAGTAATGAAACGTGCTGGAGATAGTGGCAGCCGTGTACACGGTGCAATTGAGCAATACCTGTTAGGTAACGAAGTGGTGTGGGCGGATGAAAACGGAAATGGATATTACGACTTTGCAGAGTGGCAGATGATAAACAAGTTTGTTGAGTTTTGGCAAACATATAAACCTGAATTGCTGGGTGCTGAAATCAATTTTGTTAGCGATACTTTAAGACTTGGTGGCACCATGGATATTATATGCCGTATCAATGGTGAACTGTGGTTAATTGATACCAAAACATCTAACAACATCTACGACAGCCACGCTTTGCAATTAGCAGCTTACGCAACCATGTGGAACGAATTTAACCCCGACAATAAAGTGCAACGCTTTGGCATAATGTGGTTAAAGGCACTAACTCGTGGTGCTGATAAAAAAGGCGAAAAAATACAAGGTTTAGGCTGGCAATTAAAAGAGTTTGACGAGCTGCTTGTTGACTTATGGAATTCCTTTTGCGATGTGCGAAGAATATGGGACAGGCAAAATCCTAACTACAAGCCAAAGAACCTAACACTACCCGATAGGTTGAAACTGGAAGATGCAAAACCAGTAAGAACACCCGAACCAGTAACAGAAACAATTTAATCACTTCATAAATTTTTATACAATGGCATACGAAATATTTATTGAACCTGAATTACAGGATTTACAAGATGCAGATAATGCTACTGAATGGCAATTAATCTGTGAAGATTTAGGGTTGAAGGGGCAATTAAACCTATCTGAAAAAAGTCCCGAAAGTAAAGCACCACCATACATGGCTATTGACCCAAAAACGGCAAGAATAATAAGAGTGCTTTGTCCATTAAAAACAAAAATAGCTGATTACCGACAAGCAACTATTCCGTTGGAAGTATTAAAAGAAGTACGCAACGCACAACAGCACGGGTGGTTTAAAAGCATCTATGTTTTTTCAGACGACAAAACACCCGATCCTTTTGTTGTAGGTTTTCTCCACAGCGAATACGAATGGAATGCACCGGCAATGCTTATAGCCAGGTGGGGTGTAGAAATGATACCGTTTGAATTGTTGGAATCAAAAGCAATTGAAAGGCTACGCAACTATGCAAAAGATGCTTTAATTGAAATGAAGTCTTATGTAGAAAACGCAGGGCAAAGTATTGATTCATTTATTCATAAATGCCTTGGTGGAAAAGAACTACCACGAATTGACTTTAACACTCCTGATTTACATGGCAGTTCATCAAGCCTACCATTTTAATAACAATTTAAAAGAATAACAATGCAAACAATTTATGAGGCAAAAGCCTCCACAAATTCACAACCCATAATTGAAAGGGTTAAAACTTTTGATGATGCCTGCAAAGTAGTAGGATTAGATAAAGTGCAGGTGGGCGTTGCTGGATTGGACGATGATACCAATTCAATATTTGCTTATACCAAACTTGTAATAATTGCAAAGGCTTTAAACGAAGGTTGGCAGCCAGATTGGACAGATAGCAACCAACGTAAGTATGTGCCTTGGTTTGAACACAAATCGGGTTTCGGGCTGGCGTACGGCATCTGCGGTAGCTGGGATTCGGTTGCGGCTGTCGGCTCTCGCCTTTGCTTTAAAACAGCCGAATTGGCTAAGTATGCAGCCACACAATTTGCAGACATCTACAACGATTTTTTAACTACCAAAAAATAAATAATGAAACCAATTAAAACATTTGAAGAAGCCTGTGTGGCTTTGGGTTACGATGCAAGTATTCCAACATTTGATAATGCACCTGAAAAGCATCGCAAAGCATTATCATCACATTACAAACTTGTGATTATTGTTGAAGCGGTGAATGATGGTTGGCAACCCGATTGGAGCAATACCGATGAATACAAGTACGAGTTATGGCCGGATATTGTAAAAGATGAAACCAAACCATCGGGTTTCGGGCTGGCGTGCGACGGCTACGATCTCTGGCATACGATTACGGGTGTCGGCTCTCGCCTTTGCTTCAAAAGTAGAGAAGCTGCCAAACACACGTTTGAAACATTCAAAGAATTATACGAAGATTATTTATTAATAGGGTAAGTAAAAAGGTTGTATGCTGCATGGGTTGTGTTTTGTTCGTTGTCAGGTTTCAGGCTGGCGTACAACGACTACGATAACTGGAATACGAATACGAATGTCAGCTCTCACCTATGCTTAAATTATTGCAGCATAAACCTTGCCTCTCGGCAAAAAACAAATCATTTATAAAGTGCCTTAGTAGCGAAAGCGAAAGGGCATTTTTAAAGCAAAGGAATGAAACGAATAAATAACATATATCAACAAATTTATAGCATAGAAAACTTGCAGCTTGCCGATGCGAAAGCCACAAAGCAAAAGTTTTGAAGGAGATAAGATAAAAATTGATAGGATACTTAATAAACAAATAACTGTTGAAGCCTACAAGATTGAGGTTTCAAAATATGATAAAGGAACTGGCAAATGCCTTTACATACAGGTATTAGTTGATGGTAGCAAACGTGTATTATTTACTGGTTCTGCTAATTTAATGGATATGATTAACCAAGTTCCAAAAGACAAATTCCCTTTTAAAACAACTATTATAAAAGAGAACGAAAGATTTGAATTCACATAATTTTTTAACAAGTAAATAAAATTAAAATGACTACAAAAGAAGTACTACAACAATGCACCGTGGAGGGTAACATTGTAAAACTACCAGCCGTTCAGTTGGAACGGAAAGAGTACAAAGAAGTTAAAAAGCAACTTGAACTTATTGGTGGAAAATGGAAAGGAGGTAAAACGCAGGGGTTTGTTTTTGAGGAAGACCCCACAGAATTATTGGAGCAAATTTCCAACGGAGAAAAGCGGAATCTTAAAAGTGAAGATTTTGACGAGCCAATCGCTGCTGAAAGCAAAGAAGTAGCGACTGTACCAAAGATAGAAAAGCGTTGGTTACGCTATGATTTTGAACCTGACGAAGTACATCAACTAAGCGTTGAAATGGCCAATAAAGTACAGGAGTTACAACAGGTAGAACAAGAGAAAAAATCTGTTACCAGTTCTTATACATCTCGTGCCAATTCGCTTAAATCACATATTACAGATTTGAGTAACAAAGTTGCATCCGGTTACGAAAGCAGGGAAATTGACTGTTTGGTAAAATACCATGAACCAAAACGGGGCTGGAAAACTTTAATTAGAAAAGACAACAGCAAGAAGATTGAGGAGAGAATGCTGCCAAGCGAATGGACATTATTTACACAGCCACTTGAAAACGAAGAATTGGAAACAGTATGATTACTTTAAGACCATATCAAGTTTCCATTTCAGGCAAGGCTTGTGAGTTATTGCAACAATTCAAAATAGTTTATTTATCCATGCAGGTACGGACAGGGAAAACATTAACATCCCTGTCCGCTGCTGGTAGATACTTAGTTAAAATTGAAAATGCAAGTGTTTTGTTTTTGACAAAAAAGAAAGCAATAAGCAGCATTGAAAGCGATTATGAATTGTTGAAACCAAAATATAATTTGTTGGTAACTAACTATGAAGGCATTGGCAAATTAGGTGATAAGGATTTTGATTTAATTGTTTGCGATGAAGCTCATTGCTTAGGACAATTTACACAACCAGCAGAAAGAACAAAGCAACTAAAAGAATTGTGCAAAGGCAAACCCATTATATATTTAAGCGGAACGCCTACACCTGAAAGCTACAGCCAAATTTACCACCAGTTTTGGATTAGCGATTACTCACCTTTTGCAGACTATACCAATTTCTATAAGTGGGCAAATGAGTTTGTAAATAAGAAAAAACGCTACTTCTATAACAGAGAAATTACAGATTACAGCAATGCAAAGCAAGACGATATTGACAGATTTTGTAAGCACCTGTTTATTAGCTATACCCAAGAGGAAGCAGGGTTTATTCAAGATGTGCAGGAGCATGTTTTGAAAGTAAAAATGAAAGAGGTTACCTACAACCTTGCTGATAAAATGCGAAAAAAGCGGGTGCATATTGGCACCAATGGCGAAGAGATTGTGGCAGATACCGAAGTGAAGCTAATGCAAAAGCTGCACCAAATATATAGCGGAACTGTAATTGCCGATAACATACAACAACCTATATACTTTGATACCAGCAAGGTTGAGTTTATTAAGCACCAATTCAAAGGCAAAAAGATTGCCATCTTCTACAAGTTCAGGGCAGAAGAATTGATGTTAAAAAAATATTTCAACACTACTGGCGACCCCGATTTTTTTAGCCGGTATGTGTACGGTGAGAATGTTAACGACCTGGTATTTATTTCCCAAATACAAAGCGGACGTGAAGGTATTGATTTAAGTACTGCCGATTGCTTGATTATGCTGAATATCGACTTTTCCTCTGTTAGTTACCAACAAGCAAGAGCAAGGATACAAAGTAAAAACAGAACAAAAGAATGCCTACTATATTGGATTTTTTGTGATGGAGGAATTGAAGAAAAGATATACAAAACAGTTATTGGCAAGCAGGATTACACAACTAAATGGTTTGTGAAAGACTTTAATATCAAAAAACTGAAACTTTTATAAGTAAACTACCCACCCACAGCTAACGCTGATGGGATGGGCTTTGAACCTAAATAATGTACAGAACAACTATACATATCCGATTCTCCAGCGTGGTTTACAACACGCCCAAGCGTAGCAATATTGAGCGATGCGTTCACATCGGCATCCATATTGTTTCCGCAGTTGTTGCACTTAAAAGATTTGTTGTTTCTGTCGCCTATGTGATGGCAAACAGAACACGTCTTGCTTGTGTATGCGGGTTCAACCACTACCAATTTAACACCACTCAAAGCGGCTTTATACTCCAAAAAAGAACGGAGTTGCCCGAAAGACCAACGACCAAGTTTTGTTCTAAACTTTTTGTTTCTCCGTTTAGAAGTAAAACGAATGTTGGTCAAATCTTCAATAGCAATTCCTTTGCTTTGTTCTTTAGCAGATTGTACAATGCGCTTTGCGATAGTATGGTTTTGAATAGTAGCGGTAGTTCGTTCTTTGCCTTTAAGCCGTTTCAAAAGTTTAGCGCAGCCTCTTTTACAAGACCGTGTTTTCCCCTTAGTGCCTTTGCGCTGAATAGAACCACGAACCTTTTGTCTTTTTTCTCTATATTGATTAAGCCATTCGGCAGAGTGTTTCGTGCCGTCAGAAGTAACGGCAATGTCGGTCAAGCCAAGGTCGCAACCGATAAATTCTTCAACATCTTTTACATCATCCTCCACTATATCAACCGCTTGAAACAGGTAAAACTTTCCTTTTCTAAAAAGCAAGTCTGCCTCGCCTTTGATGTACGGAAGATAGTTCGGGTTGTGGCAGACAAACGGCATTTTGAGCCTGCCACCAACAGACCAGATAGAAACCGTATCACCTTTGTAAGAAAGAATACGACTGTCATAGGTAATACTGCCAAGTGGTTTGAAAGTGCGTTTTACTTTCTTATCCAATTTGTAGGCATCAGCAACTTTAGAGATGCAGCGCACCAATACCTGTGCAGAAAGATTAGAAGAGCCTTTCAAACTGTGATAGACTTCGTTGTGAATTTTAAATTGGTTAAAGATTTTCTTTTCCCAAGCTATTTCAGAAATGGTATTACAAACTGCATTCGCTTCTTTGATTGTTTTCAGAAGCAAATCAGCCTGTTCTTTAGAAGGCAAAAGTTTAATCTTCAACGTAAGTTTCACAACACAAATGTACTTCAAATGTTTGAGATAACCAAAAGCGAACAACAGGTCGCATTCCTCCAACCCACGCAAAGCGATGGGTTGGTTTCCTGCTCCCTTAATATGAAAAATATAGAATTATTAAAACAAAGATTAAATGCAAAAACTTCGGAAGAGT
>CALAGJ010000156.1 GCA_937892395.1 uncultured Parafilimonas sp. | reverse complement strand
TGTTGGAGTGCCGCAAAAGAAATATCAAAAATTTGGTATATATATTCTTTTATATTTTCCTGAAATTCAGTGATTTCGATATGTTTTTCTGCAAACTCGATGAGTGGTTCAAAGAGTGCTTCTGATTTTTTGGAAACTTTTAATTTAGTAATTTTAATCCATTGATGCCAAGGGAAATCATTTTTGGAGATATCCTGATAAATTGATTTTAATTCATGATTGCCTTACAGAATAATAAGAAAAGGGGTAAGAAAAATATAGTCTGCTTTTTGGAAATCTTTTTTTAATCCAAATTTTGCAGTTGACTTTGTAGTGAAAAGTCGGAAGGTAATATAGATGTGTATTTGAAGTTAGTTTTTGGGTGAAGCAATTTTGAACTATTTTAAAATCAAAAACTGTGCTCAACGGTGCCGTTTATGCAACATTATAGTTTAGTAAAAAATTCCTACACTATAATATGGATTAGAAAGGCCAACCTAAAGCTGAAAAAAATTATATAAAAAATATTGCAGAAAACAGTAATACAGTTAGGATTCATTTTTTGAATTTTATGTTTTCCATATCTGACAACTTTTCATATTGATCATAACCTAATGGACAGGGAGTGGAATTTTCATTCGTATGAAGGCCACGGAATACATCTGTATAGTATTTTAAAATGGTAATTTCATAGTGCCCTTATCTTCGGGCTCCAAATTAAATTCATGGTAAGGTTATTTTGTACAAAAAGTGTTTTCTTTTTTGTCCTATTTCAATTTCTTGTTTTAACTATAGGCGCACAAGTGCCGCAGTATAATAATAGTGCAGTTATTTTTCAGCAAATGAAGAAACTGAATGTGCTGGGTAGTGTGCTGTATGTGGCTGCACATCCTGATGATGAAAATACTCGACTATTGACTTATCTTGCTAATGAAAAATTATATCGAACTGCTTACCTCAGTTTAACACGTGGAGATGGTGGACAAAATTTAATAGGAGATGAGCAAGGTATAGAGCTTGGGCTTATTCGTACACAGGAGCTACTTGCGGCCAGGCGTATAGATGGCGCAGAGCAATTCTTTTCGAGTGCTTATGATTTTGGATTTTGTAAAACATCTGAAGAAGCCATCAAAACCTGGGATCATAATATTGTTTTATCTGATATTGTTTGGCTGATTAGAAAATATCAACCAGATATTATCATTACCCGTTTTCCAGGAGATGAGAGAGCGGGACATGGTCATCACCAGGCATCAAATATTCTTGCATTAGAAGCATTTAGCGCAGCGGCAGATCCAACAAAATTTCCACAGCAATTTCAGTATGGTGTTAGCACATGGCAGGCTAAGCGTATCCTATGGAATACTTTTAATTTTGGCACAACAAATACTACCAGTGAACAGCAATTTAAGATAGATGTTGGCTTATTCAATCCGTTGCTGGGTAAGGGTTATGGAGAAATGGCCAGTGAAAGTAGAAGCCAGCACAAAAGCCAAGGTTTTGGGGTGCCACGTCAAAGGGGAAGTCAATTAGAATACTTTACTCATTTAGCAGGTGATAGCCTCACCAATGATTTGATGAATGGTATCAATACGAGCTGGGACAGAATGAATGCCAATTCAATAGAATCTTCCATCAATAATTTGATTGCTCATTATGATTTTCAACATCCTGAAAATAGTCTCTCCGAGCTCACAAGTATTTATCAACAAATAGAAAAACTGCCTGCCTCAAATTGGCAACAAAAAAAGTTGGAGGAGGTAAAAGAAATCATCTTGCAGTGTAGTGGTTTGCTGGCTGAGGCTACTACAACAAATGAGTATGCTGTACCGGGTACAAATTTTGAAACAAAGTTTTTAATTACGCTGCGCAATAAAGCCAATGTTGTGTTGCATCACATTCAAATGCGCAACTTTGATAGTACTTTGAATTTGACACTCTCTCAAAATACAAATGTCAATATATCCCGTTTCTTTATTGTGCCATTTGATGAAAAAATTTCTCAACCTTATTGGTTAGAAGAGCCACTTCAAGGAGGTCATTTCAACATAAAAGATCAGCAGCAAATTGGTTTACCACAAAATAAAGCAGCATATTCTGTTAACTTTCAATTTGAAATAAACGGAATACAATTGAATATAGAAAAGCCCGTTTATTATAAATATACGGATGATGTAAAAGGAGAATTGTATCAGCCATTTAGAGTAGCGCCACCTATAACTGCCACATTAGACAATGATGTAATTGTGTTTAATGGCATTAAAGAAAAACAGGTTCATTTTACATTAAAAGCAAAGAAAAAATATCCATCTTTTAATGTAACTCCAAGAGCAAATGCTGGTTGGAAAATAAGCGGTAATACAAGCGTTGATAGTATGGATGCATTAAAACCCATAGAAAAGCAATTTATTGTTTCAGCACCTTCGGTGAATGATAAATCAACACTTCAATTGAGTATAAATGAAAAGCCTTTACAAACTGAGCGGAGCATTAAGTATGATCATATACCCAATATACTCTATTACAAACCCGCCAAAGCAACAGTTGAAAAATTTGATTTAAAAATCTCTGGCAAACACATTGGCTACATTACAGGTGCCGGCGATAAAGTGCCACAAGCACTGCAGCAAATGGGTTTTACCGTTACACTGTTATCAGAAAAAGATATCACACCGGAGCAGCTTAATCAATACGATGCAGTGGTGGCAGGCATCAGAGCAAATAATATACATGATTGGATAGATGGCAAATATGATATACTCATGGATTATATAAAACAGGGAGGTACTTATATTGTCCAATACAATACAAACAATTTTATCAGCTCGGTTTCCAATAAAATTGGACCATATCCTTTTACCATAAGCCGTACAAGAGTTACAGATGAACAAGCTGCTGTGGAAATAGTATTGCCGAAGCATCCTGCATTTCAATTCCCCAATAAAATTTCACCTGCTGATTTTGAAGGATGGATACAGGAGAGAAGTATCTATCAGGCAGAAAAAATAGATAGTAATTATGCGGCACCAATCAGCATGCATGATGCAAATGAATCTCCCTCCAATGGAAGCCTGATAATAGCCCCTTATGGAAAGGGAAATTTTGTATATACAGGTTTGGTATTTTTCCGGCAGCTGCCTGCCGGAGTGCCCGGAGCATACCGTTTAATGGCAAATTTGATTGCACTATCAACCAATAAAAAATAATGGCAGAAGAAAAAGGAAAAAGCAGACGACGCGTAAGTATCGGCTTTCTAATCATCATTGGAATTGTACTTGGTTTTCTCATTAAGAATGTAAAAGCCGGTTTACTGATGGGCTTGGCATTAGGGCTGTTAATCAGTGGGCTTGCTGGTTTAAAACGTTGATGTCAAAATCATATAGTTATTTTTTTGGCTTCGCCAAATGATTCCCATTGCTCAACTATGCTAATTTTTTTGATTGACCCATCTGACCGTTCATCAAATAGTGTGGATATCCATTAATATTTCTTTTTGCTTTACGGTATTATTTATAAAAATGCGCACTTTATATCCATTGCTTATTTGCTGTGTTTTCTATTTAAATGCACAAGCACAATCAGAAGTTAATAACATTGAAGCAATAAAAATAGTATGCAATTACTATATTGATGGAGGTACAAATGGGGACAGTTTACTTTTCTCAAAAGCATTTTATCCGGAAGGTCAAATGATGTTTATGAGAAATGATACAGTACAAGTTGTATCATTAAAAGACTTTACTGCCAGAGTGAAAAACACAGGGAAAAAGCAAGAAAGAAAAACTTCAATAGAATCCGTGGATATATATGGAAATGCAGCAGTTGCTAAAATAACAATTGAGTATCCCAGTTTTGTTCTACACGATATTATGAGCCTACTCAAGACAGATAATGGATGGAAAATTGTTGGAAAAATATTTTCCAGAGAAGAAATAAAAAAATAAGGAATTATCAGCTAATCATAGTCTAAATAGTCCTACACGCACAACCATTTGAGAAAACCTACCTTTATTTTTATCTAATATAGTTGTTCAATGCTTTTTGTACATCAAGCATGCACAGGGTTTTTATCTTGCAAAAAAGCACATTGCCAAATCGATCTTCTATCTTCATCACTAAATTGCTTTCCTATTAGGCTGCACATTCATCCCTCTATTTTGCCATTCATCATTCTGTAATTTTTTTTCAAAAATAATTTTGCTTTATAACCAATTGATAATCAATGTATAATGGCATTGCTTATTAATAAGTTATCAAAACTACTAAAATAAATTTGGTACTATGTGATACATAATACCATTTTACACCCTTATCTTTGCAATGTCAGGTTAATGATAAAACATAAGAGTAATAAGAAAGAGCGATAAAATGGAAAAGAATAAGATGATACAAGTAGTAAAGATGAATAAAGTACCACAGCAATAAATATCGCTCTTTCAAAAGAAACAATTTTAGTAAACAGGGCCAAAAGCCCAAAACAAAAATCAAAAATGGACATTCAAAACACACAAAGCCAAATGCGGAAAGGAGTGCTGGAGTTTTGCATTTTGTCTATTATTCGCCAGGGTGAGGTTTACCCAAGTGATATTGTAGAACAAATGAAGACTGCCAACCTCAACATTTTGGAGGGTACGCTTTATCCATTGCTTACAAGATTAAAAAATGCAAGCTATTTAACGTACAGATGGGTAGAGAGCAACAGTGGACCTCCCCGCAAATATTTCTCCATGACTGAAAAAGGCCTTGCCTTCTACCACGAACTGGAGTTGACCTGGAATGAGCTGGCCGATGCAGTAAAAGCACTTACAGCACATCAAACTAATAACAGCACAGATGCCATTCCAGATCATGCAGCAACAACTATTTCCAACACAGACCAAATAAATTTATAAAGATGAAAAAGGTAATAAACATAAACTTTCAAGGCAGGGTTACACCCATAGAAGAGGATGCCTATATGTCATTACAACAATATATTGACAGCCTTCGCCGCTTTTTTTCAAATGAAGAAGGCAAAGACGAAATCATCAATGATATAGAAAGCCGTATTGCCGAATTATTTAGCGAGGTATTAAAAAAAGGCAGCACATGTATTACTGATGATAATGTAAATGCAGTAATAGCAAGCATTGGCAGACCGGAAGATTTTGAAGATGAGGAAGCCAAAGTTCAAAACACTTTATCAGATCAGACTGATGGAGGCAATAACAGTAAGCAAAGTCATAGTTCATCAACATCTAATACTGGTGGCACTCGCAAGTTATTTAGAGATGAAAATAATAAAGTAATTGGTGGTGTATGTAGTGGTGTAGCAAATTATTTTAATGTTGATCCTACTATTATTCGTATCATATTTTTAGCAGCATTTTTTGGTGCAGGTATCGGATTCCTTGCATATATTATTATATGGTTGGCCGTGCCAAGCACAGCCACACAGCAAATAGGCTCACCACGCAAAAGGTTGCTAAGGGATACAGAAAACAAGTATTTAGGTGGTGTATGCAGTGGTTTAGCCTATTATTTCGGAGTGAATGTATGGATACCAAGAATTCTATTTTTGATACCATTTTTATCCTTTGCTTTTAGATGGAATGACTTTGGTCCTTGGTCATTTCCGCACTTGGCATCCTTAACTTTTAGTCCCGGTTCTACTTTTATCTATATCATTTTATGGCTTGTATTGCCAGAGGCAGTAAGCACTTCTGATAAATTAGAAATGAAAGGTGAAAAAGTTGATTTAAACAATATTCGCAATTCCATTTCTGAGGAAATGAAAGGAGTAGGACAGCGTGTAGGTAAGGTGAGTGCCGAAATGGGGCAAACTTTGACTGAAAAAGGCAAACAAATAGGTGGCGATGTATCTGGAGTAGCCAGACGCAGCGGAAGTACTATTGGTGATATCATAGCCATGTTTTTCAAAATTATATCGTATTTCATTCTTGCTGTTGTACTCATATCTGTACTTAGTGCTTTGTTTGGTCTTGGTGTGGCAGGTACAAGCCTTATACCTTTTAAAGAATTTTTACTCAATGAAGGCTGGCAAAGCGTATTTGCATGGGGTACACTTATATTCTTTGTTTGGGTGCCGGTTATTGGAATCATCGTATGGGTAATCAGAAGATTGACTAAAGCAAAATCAAACAGTAGTATAATAACTTTCACTTTTATTGCACTTTGGATAGCAGGTTGGTTTAGTCTTATTGGACTTATTACTTCAATGGTAAATGAGTTTAAAGGTCATAACAATGCTAAAGAGCAATCAGTAGCAATAGCAAACCCTGGTGTAAGTAAACTTGAAATAAAAACAAATGGTACTTATGAATATTACAGCAACAATAACTGGCTGCATATTGAACCATTTGAAACCATAGATGGTGATACAGTTTATGTTCCAAACATTAGAATGCGTATTGTAAAATCTTTAACAGATAGTTTTCAGGTTAAAATGGTAAAACTCTGCAATGGTCCAAGTACAGCAGCTGCAAACAGTATAGCAGATAAGTTCAAATTCGATATTATACAACAGGACACTGCACTGCTGCTTGACAGAGGCATAGCCATCAATAAGCAGAATAAATTTAGAAACCAGTCAGTTATCATAACGATAGCTGTACCAGTAGGCAAAAGAATTTATATAGATGAAGATGCTTTTGTAAATGGAAACTTTGAATTTGTAGGAGATAACAATGATTGGTTTTGGAGAGAAGATAGAGATGCTTATGATTATGAAAGAGGTGTTGAATACATAATGACAACTGATGGATTAAAGCCTGCTAATGAAAAGGAAGCATTCAAATTAAAGTGGGATAATGATGATGATATAGATGTGGACATCAACATAACCATAGATGAAGCAAAAGCTGAATTAGAAAAGATCAATAGAAAAATTGAAGAAGAACTAGAGCAAAATGAATCAGAAAAGAAAGAGAAACTTCAAGAATTGAAAGATGAACAAAAAAGACTGGAAGAATTGCTCCGCAGGTATGAAAACAAAAATTCATCAGATAGCGGATACCAGTATAAGCCGGCTTCATTAAAATTAAAAGACATCAAAAAAGACTTGGTACCTACTCGTATCAATATCAAAAAAGAAACTACCATACAAATCTCTGAAATAGCCAGAAGATTTAGTATCTAAAGATGGTTAGGTTGGGAATAGAACCCTGTTCTGGCAACAGGATGGGGTTCTTATAAAAGCAAAGCAATTTTAAAAATTTAATTATAGAACAATGAAAGGAAAATTTGTAACCACTGCTATCAGGATTGCCGCTTTATCAATAAAGCAAAAGCAAACCCTGAGCATACAAGCTGCTTAAACATTGAGCAGAAACGTGTAAAAAATTGATTAGAAGAATTTTAGTAACAAAGAAAAATTTAAAGAAATGAAAGGAAAATTTGTAAGCACATTAGTAAGACTCGCTGTCTTATCTGTGAAGCAGAACAATACTATTTTGGTGCATGCTGCATAAAAATTTCTCAGGTGCAAGTTGGTTTTGTGAAGTCTCGTTTTTATAACGAGACTTTTTTTATATATCGCCTCACTGCGGCCCGCTCCGCTCCTTAAGAGGGTTTGTGCTTCGTAGCATGATGGTCTTCATTGATCGATCTATGGTTTATGGCCACATGAATTAACATAAGTTTGGGAAAAGTCAATAAGAAAATTACTGAAGGGATGGGGTAGTCAATTTTTTTATTTATGATCACCACTGGATTGTGTACATTTAGAAGAGTGTATTCTAGTTTTTTTGCTTCGTTTCACTCGCAATGATGGGCTGTGTGTAATTGTCTGAACCGCTGATTTATCTGATTAAATGATTGCAATAATTTTTTGCATCGCTTCACTCGTAATTATTAGTGCGTAATCATTGCCCGAAGGGCGAAAAAAATAAAAATCAAACCTTAAACGATAGTTCGTTTCGTTTCACTCGCAATGATGGGCTGTGCGTGGGCATTGCCCGAAGAGCCTATTCCGAATTTACTTCGGAAGCGAAAAAATCGGCTCTTGAAATCATTACATTTGCTGCTACAAAATTTTCCTGTATCACTTATGACTACTACTAAATACTTGAAACTAATAACCGGTATTTTTAAAACAAAAAGAACCAGAGAAATATTTAGAGTAAACCCTACCCGAGAAGGGGCACGTGCTGCACCGGAGCATATTGTAGTAAACGTATTTGATTTTAATAAAGACACACTGCAAACAAGGGTATTTGATAAGCTGGAAGACTGCTTAGCATTTAAAAACAATGGAAATACAACCTGGATAAATATTGACGGTGTTAGAAAAATAGATGTTGACTATGTATGCAGCCTTTTTGACATTCATGCACTGGTAGCAGAGGATATACTGAGTATAAATCAACGACCCAAAATGGATGAAATGGAAAACCATTTATTCTGTCTGCTGAATATGCTTTATTTTAATGAAAAGGAAGATGCTGTAGAATTTGAACAGGTGAGTATAATTCTCGGAAAGACTTATGTAGTAAGCTTTCAAGAAGATCCTCTAAGAGATGTATTTAATGTGCTGAGGGATAAACTGCATGTGCCGGGCAGTAAGTTGCGCACTGGTAAGGCGGACTATTTATGCTATGCACTGCTGGATGCTATTGTCGATCATTATTACTTGGTACTTGAAAAATTGGGTGAAAGAATAGAAGTGCTTGAAGAAGAAATTATAAGGTATGGCAATACGCGTAGTCTGGCTCAAATCAGCAATCTGCGAAAGGAATTGATTGTATTAAAAAGAAATATTGCACCCGTGAGGGAGCTCATCAATGGTTTTATAAGGAGTGACAGTGATTTATTGGAGGAGCGCACTACAAAATATTTTAAAGATATATATGACCATATTGTGCAAGCAAATGACTTAGTAGAAAACTACAGGGATATGATGATGACCCTACAGGACTTATACATCAATAAAGTAAACCTTAAAATGAATGAAGTAATGAAGGTAATGGCTATTGTAACCAGCCTTCTGGCACCTGCTACTGTAATAGGTGGTGTGTTTGGTATGAACTTTCAGGTTATACCGCTTAGTCATCAGGCACAGGGTTTTTATTTGGCTGTGGGCATCATGTTGGCCATTACTTTAATCATGGTAATAATATTTAGAAAAAGAGGTTGGTTTTAGAAACATTTTTCCCTTATAATATTTTAACTTATGCACCCCCGCCATATCAGTATTAAAGACTATACCTATATACTTTCAGAGGAAAAAATTGCACGATATCCTTTGTTGGAAAGAGCTGAAAGCAGGTTGCTCATTTATGATGGAACCATATCAGAAAATCAATATAAAAATATTGCTACCGCTATACCAGCAGGCTCTCTAATGGTGTTTAATAATACGAGAGTGATAGAAGCACGTATTTTATTTGAAAAATCTTCTGGAGGGAAGATAGAACTCTTTTGCTTGGAGCCTGCAAATGCTGCTGTATCAGTAGACGAGGCAATGCTTCAAAAAAATAATTGTGATTGGATCTGCCTTATAGGTGGAGCAAAAAAATGGAAAAACGGAACACTTGAAAAAACAGTTTTCATAGGGGATAAAGCTGTGGTGCTAACTGCTGAAAAAAAAGAAATGTTGGACGATTGTTTTTTGGTAGCCTTTTCCTGGGATGATGATATCAACTTTGCAGCTTTACTTCATGCAGCCGGCATCATTCCTCTTCCACCTTATTTACACAGGCATGAAGAGGAGCA
Source organism: uncultured Parafilimonas sp. (assembly GCA_937892395.1). Taxonomy (GTDB): domain Bacteria; phylum Bacteroidota; class Bacteroidia; order Chitinophagales; family Chitinophagaceae; genus CALAGJ01. Next base: position 21,508 of record CALAGJ010000156.1, on the reverse strand, counting down.
AGATAGCATTACCTATCAAACGGTATATGCTGATAAAGCGGGTAGTGTAGCAGCACCTACTGCGGGTTTACATTTTACAAATGCTGTTTTAAAGCAATTAGAAACAGCTGGCATTAAGCCATCCTTTATTACACTTCATGTAGGTGCAGGTACATTTAAACCAGTAAAAGCAGCTACTATGGAAGGGCATACTATGCATGCAGAATGGATGGATATATCTGTAGAAACTATTTGTGAAATACAGCGGCATAGTGGAGTGGTAGTAGCTGTGGGCACTACTGTATGCAGATCTTTGGAAACGATGTATCATGTAGGTTGCAAAATAGATATGCTAATGAAGAAAGGACTGGCATTAAGTTCGATTGCAATATCAGATATTGTCGTAAAACAATGGGATGCGTATGAGCAAATGGAGCAGCGCATTTCAAAGGCAGCAGCACTTGATTGTATCCTACAATGGTGTATGGCAAATCATACAAAGCGCCTCATCATTCCTACCAGTATCATAATAGCACCGGGCTATCAGTTCAAGATCATTGATGCATTAGTAACTAATTTTCATCAACCGGAGTCCACATTACTTTTATTGGTAGCAGCACTTATAGGATCGGATTGGAAAAAGGTGTATGAATATGCCTTGGAACATGATTTTAGATTTCTAAGTTATGGAGATGGTAGCCTACTGTGGAAGCAAAACAATCTTTAATGATAGTTCCAATTTGGAAAGCAAAATTCTCAAACGATTGTTCTCATTCATTTTTTTACTAACACACATTTGTAAATGTATATTAATGGAAAGTATCATTTTCAGATGGGTTCAAACTACTATTTTTGAATTTTTTTGTAAGAAGATTTTAATCATTGAGATACAATCAAAAACAGGTTTTTAATATTCAACAATGGATCAAAAAATAAGTAAGATTGCAGTGATGACTTCCGGGGGCGATGCACCCGGTATGAATGCCGCCATAAGAGCAGTAGTGCGTACAGCATTGTTTCATCATATTGAGGTATTTGGTGTAAGCCGTGGTTACAGTGGTATGATTGAAGACGATATTAAATCAATGGATTCACGCTCTGTAGCCAATATCATACAACGTGGTGGTACTATTTTAAAAACGGCCAGAAGCAAAGCATTTTTTACACCGGAGGGAAGATGTATAGCAGCGGCCAATTTAAAAAAAAGAGGTATTGATGGATTAGTGGTAATAGGTGGGGATGGCAGCTTTACCGGTGCAGCAAAACTGCATGAAGAGCATGGCATTGCCTGTGTGGGCTTGCCCGGCACTATCGACAAAGATTTGTATGGTACAGATTTTACCATTGGCTTTGATACTGCTGTTAATACAGCCATTGAATGTATAGATAAGATAAGGGATACTATGGATGCGCATGATCGCCTATTTATTGTAGAAGTAATGGGCCGCCATGCTGGATACATCGCATTGTATAGTGGAATTGGCACAGGTGCAGAAAATATATTATTGCCGGAGGAAACTATTGGTATAGATGAGATGATAGCATCACTCAGTGAGAAGGAAAAGAGAAAGAAATTAGTAAACTTAGTTGTAGTGGCTGAGGGATATACACCGGATGCATCAAAACCAGAAGAGAAAGGAGCTGCCATTGTTTCAAAAATTATAAAAGAACAAATTCCGAATGTAGATATCCGAGTTACTATTATTGGTCATATACAGAGAGGTGGGGCACCAAGTAGTATGGACAGGTTTATAGCAAGCCGCATGGGATATCATGCAGTAGAAAGCTTGATGGAGGGACGGAATAATGTAATGGTGGGCATACTCAACAATAAAATGCATTACACCCCAATAACCGAAACCATTTCTAAAAAACAAAAAATGAATGAAGATTGGATGAAGATTGTAAAAATACTTGCCAGTTAACATTCCAAAAAACTAAATCAAATGTCAACGAATCTTGATAAATATCTGTACAGACAGATGGACAATAAAGCGGGATTAGACCACACCGGTCACCGCACAAAAATTGTGGCCACAGTAGGCCCCAGCTGCGATACCTATGAGAAATTATTGGAACTCGTAAAAGCAGGTGTAAATGTGTTTAGACTAAATTTTTCACATGGCACACATGAGGATAAATTAAAAATCATACAACATATAGAAAGGATGTATGATGAAGAACCCTACACCATTTCGATACTTGCAGATTTACAAGGGCCGAAGCTAAGAGTGGGAGAAATACAAAATGGCTTATTAGAAATCAATAGAGGAGATATACTCACCTTTACTTCAAGAGAAAAAGTAGTAGGCACAAAAGAGAAAATATATGTGTCCTATCCAGACTTGCATAGGGATGTAAAAGTGGGTGATAAAATATTAATAGATGATGGAAAATTAGAAGTAATTGTTGTAGCTACCGAGCCGGATGGAGATGTAAAAGTGGAAGTAACTTATGGCGGTATTCTCTTGCCAAAAAAAGGCATCAATTTACCCGATACAGAAATTTCGCTTCCCCCACTTACAGAAAAAGATTTAGCCGATCTTGAATTTATTATGGCTCACCAAATTGATTGGGTGGCACTTTCATTTGTGCGCAAAGCTGAAGATATTATTGACCTAAAAAGGAGAATAAAGGAAGGTGGTTGCCAATCTAAAGTGATTGCAAAAATTGAAATGCCTTCAGCTTTAAAAGACCTGCGCAATATCATTTTAGAAAGTGATGCAGTAATGGTGGCCAGGGGAGATTTAGGCGTAGAACTCCCTGTAGAAAAAGTACCCATGGCACAGCGGGATATTATTCGCAAATGCATACACAGAGCCAAGCCGGTAATTGTAGCTACCCAAATGATGGAGAGTATGATAGACCGTGTAAAACCAAACCGAAGTGAAATAACGGATGTGGCCAATGCCGTATTAGAAGGTGCAGATGCTGTAATGCTAAGTGGAGAAACTGCCACAGGAAAACATCCAGCATTGGTGGTAGAAACCATGCGAAAAATTATTTATGAAGTAGAGCGTACAGAATACAGATACAACAGAGAAGATGACTTAAAACCGCTTCCACACTCGCCTTCATTTTTGAGTGATGCCATTTGCTACAATGCTTGTAAACTTGCGGAAGATGTACAGGCAGATGCACTCATAGGTATGACACAGAGTGGCTACACCGCTTTTATGCTTAGTAGCTATAGACCACAAGCTCCACTATATATTTTTACAAAATCAAAATCATTGGTGAGCCAGTTGAGTTTGAGCTGGGGTGTGCGTGCTTTCTACTATGATGAAGAAGTAAGTTTAGACGATATCATAGCAGACCAAATAAATATTTTAAAAGAAAGAGGGTTTATTAAGCAGGGCGATGTTGTCATCAATACCGGCAGTACTCCGGTACAAAAGCACCTACCTACAAACGTATTGAAGATTACAAAATTAGATTAGAAAGGTTATTACATTTTGAGTAAATCAAAACGGGTTTCCTCTAAAATAATTCTTGTTGATTTTCCTTGTTGATTACTCCATTTTATGAGGCGGATAGATGCTGCGTCTATCTCAATACCTGTAATGTCTCCATCATCAAAACAGCAACAACCCGTGTTGAAATAACAAGGCTTTACTTGCAATGCTCCTGCTGATTTTGTTTCCTTTTTATTATTGATTTTTTCAATGGCATTTGCTGTTTCATTTTCGAGCACAACATTGCCAGTGGCACGGGCAAAATATAAACTGCGAAATAATCTTTCTAGATGGGTGAGCGATTCAAAAACCGGCTGGTGTGTATGACCTGTTATTAGCAATAGATTTTGCTGCAATGCTGCCCAATCATACATAAATTTATTGTGTGTAGTTTTTAATTTGTCGCTGGTAGATGGTGTGTTAGGGTTTAGTGCTAAATAGGATTGTAGTGGGGCCCATATAGCGGATACAAACCATGCACTAAAAAAATTTCCATCACTCTGTCCATCGCCTTGGTGCCCATGTGTAAGTAAGATGCGTGGCTGATTTTCGTATTGTAAAATTAATCCTTCATAGACAGGGATTTCTTTTCGGTACAGTATTTTTAAACCCACACCTGCAAGTATGTTTACACTCTTATTCCAATACACATCATGATTGCCAAACACTTTATAAAACCTTTCAGCGTCCAGAAATTTTTTTTCTGCTGCAAAATTTTCTTTGTTATTTTTTTCGATGGGAATAAAACCATTTTCCCATAGCTCTTCACTATCCCCAAGATTGATATAGCAAAAACCTTCTTGCAAATAATAACTCAATGCTTGCAAATAATTTGGCTCTGCTTTTCTAAAATCATCTGCTCCATTTCTGGCTCCTTTATGCAAATCGCTAAACACGATAAATTTTTCCTGCTGACCTGCGTTTATAATCACTCCTTTTTTATGTACTCCTTCTTGTATATCTCGATATAATCTATCTAAGCTTTTGTGTACATTTTCCTGTTTGGGATTACTGGAAAATCGGTCGGCCATCCACATTACAGGCTTTCGAAAAATAGATTGTAAAATCTTACGCATGACCTCAGTTATTATTGGATGCAATATATAGCAGGGGTCAATCCAAAATATCTTGCAAAATATTTAAAAGTCCATCAGCCTTATATCCAGGCACATGCAGCTGCATGTATTGCTGTATATGAGCAAGTAGTTGATGGCGCTGCTGTCTATTCAAAGTATAGCTGCTCAGTTTTTCTGTATCATTTGTTTTATTCCATTTGGATAATATTTCTGCCTCAATACCCACTACTGGCCATATTATTTCTTTGCTATCCGCTGTCATAAATCTACCCTCCTGCAAGTCCAATACAGGTGTGTTCAAACTATAACTGCCCTGCATTTGCAGCCCCAGGTATTTGCAAAACCTCAGTGTAAACCATGCAGGAATATTGGCCACTACATCAATAGTTTTTTCTTCGATATCAATAAAACAATCATGCAAAAATTCAAAAATATCTTGATTGGCTTCTGGCTCTTTTATACATTGCAATACTTGATGCACACACCAGGATGCACATAGGTTTCTAACAACATCTGTACTTGTGGTTGGGTTTATAATATCCCAATTTGTTTCTTTGATAAAATTGATTTGTTTCAATGAATTGTGATAGACTTCAAGATGCAACAAACAAGCCGGCCGATAAAAAGCGAGTTTAGCTGATTGCTTGCCCCCACTGCGTATTCCCTTTATCATATAAGCCTGTATGCCAAACATTTCGGTATAAGCTGTTACGATAATGCTGGTATCTCCATACTGCACATTACGTAAAATTATAGCCCTTGTTTTTTGAGTCATATCATTTCCTACTAAAAAAGAAGTTACAAAAGTGCAAGTTATACATACAGTAAAAAATTTCGTTTTTCCCATTGGTAATTCAAGCAATCAAAATCATGTTTTACAATACACAGCACCAATTAAAGGTTCATTCAAAACTGCGTATAATTAGGATTAAATATTTTACAAAAAAAATGAAAGCCCTTTCGCTTACATCAATAAAGAAAAGTAAATTAGCATCGAAAAAGAGGGATTGTCGTCATAGGTTAAAAGTAAATAGAAGAATTTTTGTATAATTATTTTTACGCTTCGCTCAATGTGATTATAAAAAAAACTTCAGTATGAGTTTATACACCATAAATAAAATATCATGAGTAGTTATCCAAGTATTTTTAACGATGTAATAGGACCCGTCATGAGAGGCCCTTCCAGTTCACATTGCGCAGCATCACTGCGTATAGCAAGGCTTTGCAGGGATTTGATGGATGAAAATATTAATGAAATATGCATAGAGTTTGATCCTAAAGGTTCATTGGCTACCACACATAAAAGTCAGGGATCAGACATGGGTTTATTTGGTGGTTTTTTAGGATGGGAGGCGCATGATGAAAGACTACCGGATGCAGAAAAACAGATCAATACAGCAGGCATTCAGGTTGCCATAAATATTGTTGATATAGGCAATAGCCATCCCAATTTGTATAAAATTACACTTTCAAATGCAATAGAAACAAGGGTACTTACTGCTATTTCCATCGGTGGTGGAATGATTGAAATAGTAGCCATTGACGAAGTGCCCGTCTCTATGGCAGGCGATTATTTTGAAACTCTTGTTTATTGCGATAGTCCAAAAGATATTATAACATTTTTAGCATCAGCAATTTCTTTTGATGAAATAATCCCACACTTTGGAGCAGTAAACTTTGTAGAAATAAAAGCACAGTCCTTTTTAGATACAGTTATTTTGGCTGAGTTAAAGCAAATGGATGGTGTGCAATGTATAAAACAACTAAACCCTGTTCTGCCTGTAATGGCAAGAAAAAATCTTCAAGTGCCATTCATTACCTGTGACGAAATGATGGCTTATAATGCGGATAAAAATTTTACATTATGGCAGTTGGCAATGCAATACGAAAAGGAAAGAGGCAATCTCACCGCAGATGAAGTATTTGAAAAAATGCGAACCATTGTTACCATTATGAAGCAGGCAGTTCAAACCGGTTTAGCAGGCACACATTATGAAGATCGGATACTTGGTAGTCAATCCCCTACATTTAATCAACAATACAATGCAGGTAAGTTGGCCGGGGGAGATCTGATCAATAGAATCGTGATGTATGTAACGGCAATCATGGAAGTAAAAAGTGCTATGGGCGTAATCGTGGCAGCACCCACTGCGGGCAGTTGTGGTGCATTACCGGGTGCACTCATTGCAGTAGCAGATACCCTCAAATTGTCTGAGGATGATTTGGTAAAAGCCATGCTTAGTGCCGGATTGATTGGCGTATTTATAGCCGCTCATGCTACTTTTTCTGCAGAGGTAGGCGGTTGTATGGCAGAAACAGGTTCTGGCGGAGGTATGGCAGCAGCAGCTATTGTAGAAATGCAGGGCGGCACATTTGCACAATCCATAGCAGCAGCATCATTGGCACTGCAAAATTCTTTGGGTATAATATGTGACCCCATTGGCAATCGGGTAGAAGCTCCTTGCCTTGGAAGAAATGTAATGGCCGCTTCAAATGCTTTGACCTGTGCAAATATGGCATTGTCAAATTATGAACATTTAGTACCATTAGACCAAGTGATTAATACCATGAAAGCTGTTGGCGATCAAATACATCATACACTAAGATGTACCAATTTGGGCGGTCTATGCGTTACACCCGCAGCCAAAGCAATAGAAACAAAGCTGGCTGAATTGGAACTTAGTTTTTTTAAGAGTTGTTAGGTTAGTAGGCATATTTTATATGAGTATTCTTCTGCTAAAGTAACTTAGTACGTTGAGTTGAAGGAGTATATGCATGTAGAACTTTTTGCCTATCGGCCAATGTTCAAAAGGGTAATATTTGAAATATTGGTAGAAAGGTTAAATGTAAGAGCGCTGTGTTACTTTACCATCAAATCTATTTTTACATTTTGCCTTTTGGGCTATAACTTATCTTTACCACTTTATAACGAAATATAATGCAAATAGCAATTATAAATGGACCAAATCTTAATTTGTTGGGCACCAGAGAAAAGGATATTTATGGGAATAAAAGTTTTGATAATTATTTTGAAAGCCTGCAACAAAAATATCCAGATGTAGCCATCAAGTATTTTCAAAATAATGTGGAGGGTGAAATTGTAAATGAGATACAAAGAGCAAGTGCTGTGGCTGATGGAATTATACTAAATCCTGCTGCTTACACACACACATCAGTTGCTATTGGAGATGCAATTGCTGCCATAAAAACACCAGTCATAGAAGTGCATATCAGCAATGTGCATAATCGGGAAGATTTTCGAAAAATAAATTATGTGTCTGCAAAAGCCAGCGGCAGTATATTCGGTTTAGGTTTACATGGGTATGAATTAGCACTCATTCATTTGTTGTCCATACTGCAATAAGCTGTTCATGTTTTCGTTTTAATACAGCGTTATGTTATTTAGATGTACATGTATTTTTACTTTATGTTTTGCACTTTGTGCAAATGGAAAACTTGCTGCGCAATGCAAATCATATAGGTTATCTACAAATAATGATACAATAAACTGCACAGATACTTCAAATTTAAAACAAGGAATTTGGGTGAATACTGTTGCCGCCTTAAGAGGTGAACCTGCCTATACAGAACAAGGTAGTTACCATGATGGATTGAAAGAAGGCACTTGGTATAGGTTTAATGATATGGAGGATGTAATGGCTGTGGAAAATTATCGCTTTGGATATAAAAATGGCAACAGCACATATTACAATCTTTTCGGAATACTAAGACAAGAAAGTTGGAAAGCCATTGATCCAAAAAATCCGTACGACACCATAAAAGTATATGATTTGGAGGATGCCTCAAAATACAGATGGCAGGTAGTAAGGGTAGATGCCACTACTGTAAAACATGGCACTTGGCTTTATTATGATCCGCAAAGAAATACCATAATAAGGAGTGAAGAATATGTATTGGATGAATTAGTTTCAAACCCAAAGAAAACACAGCTTGTTGGCATTAACGATAAAAATGGAAATGGAACCGATTCTCTTACTGCAGCTCAAAACAAACCACAAGAAGTATTGGATTTTGAAAGACTAAAAGGTAGAAAGAAAAAGATAATTCTACGAGATGGCGCCACAGGAATTAACTAAGGCCAATAAATAATTAATTGAAATGCTTGCGGCAGTGCAAAAAACAAACAATAAAATCTATATTTCTATCTCTTATTTTTTTGCCGTTTGAATATAATGTTGGATTTGGTACTATTGCCGGGACAAAAATTTGATTCAATGAGTTATAGAAATAACACTCGGCCTAAATTCATTTAAACAAATTATGCAGACATCAATTTTCAAAACAATAGCCCTTTACCTATTGGCCATCATTATATGGTCTGTATTGTTTTGGAATAATGACTATTTAAAAGCCGTATTATTTGACATACATCTCATTTACTCTTCTACCCTAATTGCTTATTTTATCATTCGATTAACATGCAGTGCCGCAATTATGGATTTTCTTAAAGTATTTATCAGAACGATATTTAAAGTATGGTTTTTAATATTTATCACTTTTGCCATTTCCCGTGCTATTGATCGTATTGGGATATTTCTATCGCTTACTTTTATTTTTGGATATATAGAAGCATTGTTTGATATCAATAAATGGTTGGAAAGCGGGCATGCTATTTTTAAATTTCCGCAGGAAAAAATACAAAATAATTACCTGCATGCTTTTTTAACCATACAGGTCATGACTATGATGCATATTTTATCGGCTGTGGTCATATTTGTATTCTCACTTTTTTATGGAGGTTCGGTTGGCTTAGCATAAAACTTATAAATTGAATTATTTATTACAGGATGTTCGATTGTTCTTTCAATGATTCCTCATTTCCTTTCTTGAAATTTCGCACCCTATATTCGCCAGATTTTAAAATATGAGTAGCACACTTTGTATAGATTTTGGGAACACACGCTTAAAAGCAGCTATCTTAGTGGATGGCAATTGTATAGAAGAGTTTTTTCTCGATGCTCCCATTGACCAATTATCAGAAATTTTAAAATTGCATCAACCTACTTACAGCATTTTAAGTTCTGTAATAGATAATATGCCAGATGTGGATGCGTTATTAAATGCGCATACCCTTTTTCATAAGCTTTCGCATACTAGTAAGCTCCCTTTTACCACACCCGCTGCAAAGCCCGAAACGATTGGCCCAGATAGATTAGCATTGTGTGCAGCAGCGGTTCAAATCTTTCCCCATCAGCATAATTTAGTTATTGCAATGGGGAGTTGCATTACGTATAATTTTATCAATAGTGCACACGAATTTTTGGGTGGAAGTATTTCACCGGGCATGGAAATGCGCTTCAAATCCATGCATCAGTTTACTGCTAAACTACCAGAGGTAAAACCCAGCCCACTCATACCACTTATTGGCTATGATACAGGTACAAATTTACAAAGTGGTGTATTGTTTGGGATTGCTTATGAAATTGATGGTTTTATTGATGCTTACAAGAAAAGGTATTCAAATTTTAACACCATTTTCACCGGAGGAGCTGCCCGGTATTTGGCTCCGCATATCAAAAACAAGATATTTGCCGACCCATTTTTAATTTATAAAGGCCTTTATGCAATTTGTAAAGAGAATTTCTAAATATTTTTTTATCATCTTTATTGTACCTTCTACGATGTTATCAGCACAGGAAAATGCACCATTTACACGTTATGGTTTAGGAGATGTATTTCCCAGTGAGAATATGATCAGCCGTGCCATGGGTGGTGTAGCCACAGGTTACATTGGTGGTGCCGTACTCAATACTGTCAATCCTGCCAGCTATGGTAGTTTGAATGTAACCACTTATGATTTAGGAATTAGTATAGATGCCAGAAGCCTTATCAGCAATCTGCCTCCGGATAAATACAGAAGCGTAAATTTTGCTCCCTCTTATTTACAACTTGGTTTTCCATTAGACAGAAAAAAACATGTAGGACTTGTTTTCGGCCTGCGCCCTGCCAATCGTATCAACTATAGCGTGGCGGAAAATGTTTTTCAGGTAGATTCTCTGCAAAATATTTATGATGGAGACGGAGGTCTTTACCAAGTATTTGCAGGCTTGGGAAAAAGATGGAAATATGTATCCCTGGGTGTAAACGGCGGCTTTCAATGGGGTAGTAAAAATATTGGTAGTAAGAAAGTATTTACCAGTGATAGTATTGTATATAACCGAAGCAATTCAATTGATACTACTCGTTTTTGGGGTCTCTTTGTAAACCCGGGTATCGCTCTTACTATACCCTTGCATGAAGTAAAAGCATCAGATAACAAAGAAGCTTCTAAAACCTTTATCACCATTGGTGCATCTGCAACATTAAAGTCTACATTAAAGGGCAATACAACCAGCAGAATTTATACTTATAGCAATGGTGTAAATGGGGAAATTATTCCAATAGATACCATAAAAAATGTGTTAAATCAAACCGGTGAAATTGATTTACCACTGAGCTATAGAGCGGGTTTTGCCATTGAAAAAACCATTTCGGACAGATACACACGCTGGCGGTTGGGTGTGGATTATAATGCAGCTCGATGGTCTGATTATCGTTTTTTTGAGCAAACCGATCAGGTTAATGATGCATGGACAATTAGGCTGGGTGGAGAATACACTCCAAACTTATTATCCTCTCGTTCTGCATGGCAGCGTACAACTTATAGAGCCGGGTTTTACACAGGAAAAGATTATTTGAATCCTGATGGAAATGGGTATAATGTATGGGCTATAACCACCGGCTTTGGATTTTTTATTCGCAAGTATGATAGGGATGTCAATAAAGTTGCCCTCATCAATACTGCATTTGAATATGGCAAGCGTGGTTCCAAAGTAAATAATATTACAGAGAACTTTTTCAAACTATCAGTAGGCATTACGCTCACGGATTATTGGTTTTTCAAAAGAAAATTTGAATAGATATTCAATCATAAGTACACTTTTTAAAACGGCTGCTATCTGCGGCTGTTTTTGTATTTTTTCTTGTAAAAATGATTACAATGAAGTGCAACAGCTTGCCACAAAGCCAATTCCTACAGATGAGGTAGTGGATGTGCAAAGCTATCTTAGTCAGGGGGGGGCCATGAAAGCAAAATTGACCAGCCCGCTCATGATCACCACGCATGATGATACTACAAGAATAGAATTTCCTAATACCCTTCGGGTAGATTTTTTTAATGATACTTCCAAAGTAGAAAGCAAACTCTTTGCAAAGTATGGACGCTATTATCAAGATGAGCGCTTGGTGTTTCTAAAAGACAGTGTAATTGTTTTTAATATAAAAGGAGATACCTTACGCACCACTGAGCTTTGGTGGGATCAGAATAAGGAAATGATATACACTGATAAGCCTATAAAACTCAGACGACCCAATGAAAAAATAGATGGGTCTGCACTTACAGCAAATCAAAATTTTACACAATGGACCATCAAAAATGCTACTGGCCCCATCAATGTACCCGATAGTATGATGCCTGGTCTTTAAAAAAAATATTCAAATGTCAGCTCACAATACCATCATCACAGTAAAGGATTTGAAAAAAAACTATGGCAATTTTCAGGCTGTAAAAGGAATCAGTTTTGATGTGTATGAAGGGGAAATATTTGGGCTGCTTGGTCCAAATGGTGCCGGAAAGAGCACTACTTTAGAAATTATTGAAACCCTCAGAAATAAAACTAGCGGCAGCATTGCTATTGATGGTATTGACATTGACAAAGCCCCTCATGAAATAAAGAAAATGATTGGTGTTCAATTGCAAACGAGTGGCTTTTATCCCGGCTTAAATCTGATAGAACTCATACATCTTTTTGCAGGATTGTATGGGCAGGAAGTGGATGCAAATAAACTATTGGCATCTGTACAACTTACTGATAAATCAAAGAATAAAGTAAAGGAATTGAGCGGGGGGCAAAAGCAAAGATTCTCCATAGCTACCACGCTAATCAATGCACCAAAAATCATTTTTTTAGATGAACCCACTACAGGTCTTGACCCACAAGCCAGAAGAAATCTTTGGGATCTTATACGCCAAATAAGAGCGAATGGCACTACGGTAATCATAACCACTCACTACATGGATGAAGCAGAAATACTCTGCGATCGTGTGGCAATAATGGACAATGGAAATATAATTGCTATAGCTGCGCCAGATCAGTTGATTGATGATTTAGTGGCATCAGGTTTTGAAAAACCAAAAGAAGTAAAACAGGCAAACCTCGAAGATGTATTTTTAAACCTAACAGGAAAATTACTCAGAGATGATTGAGTAGTTCCATTACATGATGTGCGCTAAGTAGTAGTTTTAATGATTCTTTTTGAATACAGATTTCAGCCAATTATAATCCGACATACGCCAGCTGAAAAATTCTGATAATGGCATATTGAAATATTTATTAAAACGAAAAATGGCGTATGCTAAATTGGTCATATAACTTACACTGCTTACAATGGCTGCTGCTATAATGCCATATTTTGGCACAAATAAATAATCACCCAGCACCATAATCATTAAAGCCAATGCGGCACCCTGCATATTGATATGCACCTGTCCATGTCCTAAAAAATAAGCAGATAGCATAGCCAATACTGATAGAGATAAAATACCAGGAGTTAACAATAACATCGGCCATTGCATGGCATTAAAAGTTGCTCCAAAAATTGCTGTAAAAAATAGATTGCCGAAGAACAAAACAAAAGCAAAAAATAAAAGATATGCTTGTGAAAAAAGACGGGTAAGAATCATGATTTGTTTACCAATAGCATCTATCATCTTTCCTCCGGCTGTTTGTGGAAATACAACACTGGCAATGATTTGCGGCAGCACAAGCATCATCTGCCCCAGCTTGGATACCTGTATATAATTTCCCAAATCTGCATCGGTACACACAGGGCTTGCGTTTACAAATAAATAGTCTATCCGATATACTAAAAAGAACAGCACATTGCCCGCCAGGGCTGTAAAAGCATATTTAAAAAATGATTGAATGGCTTTTTTCTCAACCCTTCCTCCCCAGGATTCGTGTCTGCCGGTATAAGCAAATGCACTCATCACCACAATGCCCGATAGTAGAAAACCTGCAAAATAAGTATAGGTAACCCAGTTGATCTCAGACAGCGTTGTACCACTGTTTTTTGAAGGAATAATAATAACTAATATAAAATTGATTATGGCCAACAGCAGGTTGGGCATCATATAATTTTCACGGGTATAAAAAAGTGCCGTTGTAAAATTCATGAGTATCATTCCGGTTACAAAACAGAAACCAAATATGGCATAAGGCAGGGCAAGTGCATCAGACAAACGATGATCCAACACAAAGAAAAGCCGAACTAAAAAAAACATAATTAAACCCGCAATAAAACTCCAACCACATGTAATCACCATCAAATATTTTCGGGATATTTTTCCTGATGAAGCAAAGTACATCATGCCCGCTTCCATACCCATAGTAAGGATGACCTGGATAAAAGAAAATAGGATGGTGATGAAATATAAATTGCCCGTAGGGCCAGCCTGTAAATAGCGGCTTAAAAATACATTGACAAGCAGGAGGGAAAAAAAATAGAAGCCCCGCCAAATGGCACCCTGTGTAATTAGTTTTTTAAAATCCATGCGGCCTGCTTATGGCAGACTATTGATGATGGTATTAAATTCAACAGCTTGCAGTGAGGCACCACCTACTAAGCCTCCGTCCACATCTGGCTGGCCAAAAATTTCTGCTGCATTACTTCCCTTCACACTTCCACCATATAAAATACTGATATTGCTGGCAACAGCATCAGCATATTTTTCAGCAAGCGTTTTCCGCAGATGTGCATGCATTTCTTGTGCTTGCATGCTGGTGGCAGTTTTGCCGGTTCCTATTGCCCAAATTGGCTCATATGCAATGACAATTTTTTGTAGTTCGTCTGCGGACAAATGGAATAAGGATTCTTCCAATTGTCTGCTTACAAAATCATTCTGAGTGCCTGCTTCTCTTATATGAAGCGATTCTCCACAACAAAATATGGGAGTCAGTTTTGAGGTAAGACAACTATTGATTTTTTCTGCAAGAAACTGGTTGCTCTCACTAAAATATTCTCTTCGTTCACTATGACCAATTACTACATGCGTTATACCCATACTGGCAAGCATATCCACAGATACTTCCCCGGTATAAGCACCGCTATTTTTGTTATAACAATTTTGCGCAGCAATAAAAATCTGGTTCCTTCCCTGTATTTTTTCTGCAGCCATTTGTAGATATGGAAACGGTACAGCAAGTATCACTTCCTGATGAGCTGATAAATTAGTTGGCAATGCCAATAACTCATCCATAAGTGCTTGGGCTTGTTGATAAGTTAAATTCATTTTCCAATTTGCTGCTGCAATTTTTTTTCGCATATCTTTTTTTTCGCTGCGCAATATGCAACTAAATTGTCAATCCAGCATACTGCACCTACATTTGATTTAAATTGAAACCCCTACGGGGAATGAATCGAATCAATCCTTTGCCTATGAGTGATAATTGGTTTTTGAAATCAAAATCTCAATGTGCCTCATTGCATTGTTTTGTAATCTTTGGTATTTGAAAGAAAGTTAAGCATGAAATTTCTGAAAACAATCTTAATTTTGTGCAGTAACTTATTAACGGATATCAATGCGCACAATTCAACCAAAGCTCAAGTTGGAATTATATTCCTGTCTATCTACATTCGCTTGTAAATATTCATTTGTTAGCCTTTGTTTTTTATTTTCTATAAACATTTTATTTGCGCAAACCCCTGACTTTGTACAAGGCAAACAATATTCTGCTGACTCTTACATGGAGGGTATAGGCATTTATGCTACGGCAAATGGCACCATTTTCAACGCAGGAAATTTTTCCGGCACTATTGATTTCAATCCAGATATCTTAGGCTCAGAAATAAAAACTTCAGCAGGTCATACTGATTGCTATCTTACAAAGACAAATCCAGATGGTTCATTGGCTTGGGCTAGAAATTTTGGTGGTAAATTAAACGATTTTGTAAAGGCAATGTATGTTTCTGATGATTATATATATTTAGTTGGTGCATTTTCTGATACTGCCGATTTTAACCCAACAGAAATTGTTTATAATCTCATATCAAATGGTAAAGAAGATGGCTTTATTGTAAAGCTCAATTATCAAGGCATGCTGGTGTCAGCCACACACTTAGGAGGCATAGCAAATGATGCCATAAATTCAATAGCTGCAGATTCTATTGACAATATCTACATAGCAGGCTATTTTTCTAACATTACTGATTTCGACCTTTTACAGTCAGGACAGCCACGTACAGCCATCGGCTTAAAAGATATGTTTATGGCAAAATATCAGGCTTCAGGTCAATTGGAATATGTTGCAACAATTGGATCTTCGGGCAATGAAACTTTCAAATCATTACAACTTCAAAAAAATGGAAATACTCTTATATCTGGCACTTTCAACGGGCCAATGTCTGTATCAACATTAAATGGCATGTCATTATTAGATACAAAAGGATCGACAGATTTACTTGTTGCTCTTATAACAGCAGCAGGTGAAATAAACTGGGTAAAAACTTTTGGAGGTAAAAAGAATGATGACGTCTCATCCATACTAACCTTAAACGATAAGTTTTATATCTCCGGCTCATTTAGTGATTCTATCAATTTTAGTGATGAGATAAATCCCGTTATCAAAGTATCGGCAGGAGCTTCCGACATTTTTTTATTAGCCTTAGATGAAAATGGTAATTTTCAAAACGTATCAACAGGTGGAAGTACACTTACTGACAATGCAACGGACTTAGTTTTTGATGGAGATAACAAAATTGTACAAATAGGGTTTTTCCAAAATACCCTTAATGTCAATACAGCGCAATATCAAACAACACTCCAATCGAAAGGTTTGAAAGATGCATTCATGTTAGTGTTTGATACATCATTGAATCTGATAAGTGCTGGCAATGCCGGAAGTAATAAAAATGATTGCTTTAATACACTGTCAATTGACAATAAGAAACAGCAATTTGTAACAGGAATTACTTCTTTAAATTTTGATGCAGATCTTACCTCAACAGAAAATATATTAGCAGGTTACAGCAGATTTAATAGCATCATATTGAAGTATGATAATTGTATCACATCTTCTCAGCCTACCATCATTGGGCCAGATTACAGTATCTGCCCTACTGAACAGGTCACGCTTACCTTGTCTAATAACATGTTAAATGATGCCACAAATTGGGAATGGCGAAAGGGCAGTTGTACTGGGCCTGTAATTGGCATAAATGATTCATTGACAATTCAGCAAACAAACACAACTACTTATTATGTAAAAGGTGTAGGGGGCTGTGTGACAAATGCGAATTGTAGTGCATATACTGTATTTTCCACAGGTTGTTTTAATGTAAGAGGGCAGGCTGATGCAATAGCATGTAATGGTGGGAGTACAATTTTAAAAGCTAGAACCCAATTTGGAGTAGCGCCCTATTCCTTTAGTTTAGATAATGTAAATTTCTCCAGCGATTCATTGTTTAACGTATCAGCAGGTACTTATATCATATACAGCAAAGATGCGATAAATAGATTGGCAATTTCGGCCCCTGTTATTGTTAACCAGCCATTAGAGTTAAATATTGCAGGTGTTTGTTATTCTCCGGATCAAAAGTATTTGGGTGTGCTTGCCACTGGAGGTACAAAGCCATATCAGTTTTCAAGAAATAGCACTGTGTTTTATAATGGCATACAAAGAAACAAAACTGCTTATGTGTTTACACCCGTTAACCCGGGGGTTTATACACTTACCATAAGGGATAGTAAAAATTGTACAGCAGTATTACAAGTCAATACCGATACATTGCCGATTTGTCCAGCTGCATCTCCGGTTGCAAATATTGGTTCATCAAATAAAGAAAAAAGTAAAGCAATCATTATTAATCCTGTTATATCAGTAAAGCCAAACCCTGCCAATGATTATTTTGAAATACTTACAGAAACGAATACAACCAAATCGTTAAGTGTAACAGATGCTCTTGGAAATACTATTTATACTGACAAAAAAAAGAACATAAGAATTAGATTAGGCTACAATTGGATGCCAGGTTTTTATTTCCTTACCATCATAGAAAACAATAAGATTTATCAGTATAAACTGATAAAATTATAAACCTATAATAAGCATAAATCTATTTGATAATTATGACAAAAATTTTATCCACTACAATTGCATCACTGATTATTTTTTGCTGCTTGTTATCCTTTTCAGATAGCAGTGAAAATAATGCGCATCAAAAAAAAGTACAAAACCAAAGGCCAAATATCATTCTATTTATGGCGGATGATTTTGGGTATGATTTGCCTTCATATACCGGCAATGAAACTTTTCAAACACCCTATTTAGATTTCATGGCGGCTAATGGTATGCAGTTTACAAATTGCTATAGTCATCCTGATGGATATCCTTCAAGATTGGCATTGCAAACCGGAAAATACAACCATAATAATTATACTTTCTGGGGCAAGCTACCTTATGGTGAAAAAACCTTGGGAAATTTGTTGCAAGATGCAGGCTATGCCACTATGTACTTAGGAAGGTGGAGTTTTGATGGTGGAGATACAATGATACATAAAGCAGGATTTGAAGATTATCTCGTTACAATACCTTATGCAGAAAATGATGATGTGGATGATACATACAGGCATTTGTACAAGGACCCTTGGCTTTATGCAAATGGATATGTGGATACCCCGAGTTATATAGGCCAATATTCAGAAGATTTATACTATCAAAAATTTGAAAAATTTGTTGATAGCAATGGTCAAAAACCATTTTTTGTAATGTATGCAAATAATCTTCCTCGTGAGCCTTTAGTGCCTAGCCCATTACATCCGGACTATGCAGGATTCGATGTGGATACAGCAATAGACTTTAAGAATAATTCTTTCTTTCCATCTATGATCACATATTTGGATAATACAGTAGGCAAAGTAATTCATAAGTTAGAAGATGAAGGTATTGCTGAAAATACAATCATCATTTTTTTGGGCGATAATGGAACTGATAGAAGTAGAAAATTTGTGTATAGGGGAAATAATGTAAATGGAAGAAAGAATCAAACTTATAAGCTTGGTATTCAGGCACCACTTACTATTTACTGGCCGGGTTCAATATCCAAAGCCAGCGTTTGTAATGAACTAATTAGTTACACCGATTTTGTACCTACCATATCAGAAATTGTTGGCTTTCCTATACCTCCATCCTATGGTACAATACATGGCAATAGTTTTTACCATAACCTCTTTAATCTTGAAGGTACAAATAGGGAGTGGAATTATATTTACTGGGATAATAGCCCGAACGATTTAAAACAGCCCATACGTTTTATCCATGATCCAATTTACAAACTGTATAAAGATACTTTTGGTGTAAAAACATATTATAAAATTGACACAGACAAAAGAGAAGAGTCGCCCCTTTTACCTGAGAGTTTGACCCCTGAACAGGTTGTAAAATTCAACAGATTTGAATTTGTGATAGATTCCTTATGGGCTGCAAGATATCAGTAAAATTGCGCTAAATATTAAGCTGCTTTTTTAACAAATTTTTTTTTGAAGTATTCAAAGGCTTTCCCATACTTTCACAACGCCAATAAATAAATCTTCAAACAATTATTTCTTTTCAAAGTATGGATTCACATCATCGCTTGCCGATAATGAGCAATCGGTTTTTCGTACCCGCAATTTTCATTTTATTCCTGTTTGCATCCTGCCATCAGAAACAAAAACCTGTATCTGTAGATCCAGCATTTAGTCAGTACATCGAATCATATACAACCGGAGTTGTATCAAAAACGAATACCATCAGTATTCGGCTGGCAAATGATGTATCCATCACACATGCAGCCAATGAAACCGTTGATGAAAAAATACTACATATTTCTCCTGCTGTCAAAGGAAAAGCATATTGGACAGATGCCCGTACAATTGAATTTAAACCTGATGCCAATCTACAACCGGAACAGCTTTATACTATCAATTTTGCCTTAGGAAAAATCATGTCTGTGCCTGACAAATTCAAAGATTTTGTTTTCAATATTTTGGTCGTTACACCTTCATTTGAAGTTACAGACTATGGTTTGCGCAGCCAGGGAAAAGACAAGATGAGTTTAAAAGGCACCATCACCACAGCTGATGTAGAATCAAGTGCATTAGTTGAAAAAATACTCAAAGCAACTGTTGGCACACAAAGCATGAACATTGCATGGCAGCACAATGAATCCGCCAAAACGCATGATTTCATCTTACAACAAATACCTCGTTCTGCTGGTAGTAGTAAGCTTAGTCTTTTGTGGGATGGCGCTCCAATCAACAGTAAGTTAAACAACAAAAAAGAGATAGATATACCCGCCCAAGGTGCATTTACCTTACTTCAAACCATGGCCATGCAAGATGATGAGCAATATGTATCTGTACTGTTTAGCGATCCAATAGCTACCGGACAAATGCTGGAAGGTCTCTTTACCATAAGCGATAATGAAAGCCCCACCTATACTATATTGGGCAGTGAAGTAAAACTCTTTGGCTCACAAGCTTTGGATGGTAATTATACAGTAACGGTAAATGAAGGTATTCAAAATCAATGGGGAGATAAACTGGCAAAATCTTATACTACAAATCTTTCCTTCGAAAATAAACTTCCATCCGTAAGTATAGAAGGTAGTGGTAATATTTTGCCCGGAGGCAATAGCAACTTACTCCTGCCTTTCGATGCCATCAATCTCAATGCTGTGGATATAACCATCATTCGTATTTATGAAAATAATGTGGCCAGATTTTTACAAGACAATGGTTTTGATGGTGATGAAAGTTTGCGTCATGTAGGCAAGCCATTGGTAACTGCTACAGTTCGATTAGATAATGATAAAACATTAAACCTGCATCACCACAATCGTTTTTCGCTTAGCCTTGATAAATACATCAGACCGGAGCCCGGGGCATTGTATAGAGTTACCATAGGATTCCGACCACAGTATGCCATATATACCTGCGCATCTATGGAAAAAAGTGACTATTATGATTATGAATATGAAGAAGCATCATTCAATTCTGGACCTGATGAAGACAATGAATTTTGGGATAGATATGATGACTATTATCCTTACGGTTATAGTTGGGACAATCGAGATAATCCTTGCAATGAAGCCTACTATAATAAAGAACGATTTGAAAGCAGAAATATCTTGGCTACCAATTTGGCATTGACCGCAAAGCTGGGCAGTTCCAAAAATCTTTTTGTGGCCGTTAATGATATCTTAACAACGGCACCCATAGGAAGTGTGCAGTTTGAAGTGCTGGATTATCAGCAGCAGGTTGTAGGAAAAGGCAATAGCAATAGTGATGGTATAGCTATGATTGATATCAAACGAAAACCATTTCTGCTTATAGCAAAAAAAGGAAATGAGAGAAGTTATTTAAAACTATCAGACAATGAATCATTGCCACTCAGCCATTTTGATACAGATGGAGAAGCGGTGAAGCAGGGCATTAAAGGTTTTATATTTGGAGAGCGTGGCGTATGGAGGCCCGGCGATAGTTTATTCTTGAGTTGTATTATCAACGATAAAAATAATCCATTGCCCAAAGATCATCCTATTGAACTGGACTTAATAAATCCCACTGGGCAGTTATACAAACATATCGTTCAAAGCAAATCTGAAAATGGATTTCAGGTATTTCGCACAGCAGTCGATGCTGATGCCCCTACGGGGAATTGGGAATGCAAAGTAAAAGCTGGTGGTGCCACATTTAGAAAGACCATAAAAGTAGAAACCATCATGCCCAACAGACTAAAAATTGATTTGAATTTTGGTGGTATTGCTGCATTGGGTAAAGATGTAACAGCCACCGGAAACTTACAAGCACAATGGCTTTTTGGTGCATCCGCACAAAATCTCAAAGCACGAATAGATGCACAGTTGTATAAAATGAATACCACATTCAAAGGGTTTGAT
>CALAGJ010000155.1 GCA_937892395.1 uncultured Parafilimonas sp. | reverse complement strand
TACATCCGTCAAAAGATGCAGTAATGTATTGTCTAAAATTTAAAAATAAAATGAATAGTTCAGAAAGTAGATTAAAATTCCAACCGAAATATAAAATAGGCCAAGTTGTAAAACTGAAAATTAAAACAGAAGACAATGCTACTGGTTTTTCATTTGAAAACGAAGTCAAAGGTATTATATCTGTAATAAAAGCAAGCGGCACAAGCCAAGATGATACTTACCAGTATGGTATAACTAATGATATGCCCGGTTGTTATCGCAATGGGAAACCGCCTTTTGCTTTTGTTTTTGAAGATGAAATTGATTTAGTGCCTTAAAATGGCACATAAAAACAGAACCTGAATAGAAGTACACAGCTTTAATTTTGTACTTCCGCCCTTTAGATAACAATAGTAAAAATTCAATAAAGATAAAATGATACAAACACATTCGTCAGAAGGCATAGCACAAAACATCGTGTTAGCCGCAGTACAATTCAAGGAAAACGATGTCTTTAATTTCCTTTATAAACCAGAAGAAGCTAAAAAACGCTTTAATCCTTACCACTGTTTTGATGGGACGTTGGTAGTGAAAAAGTATAGAGATGGTAATTTTTTTTTGGTAGATACATATTGGAGCAGTGGGGATATTCGAACCTTTACGCCAGAAAAAGCTATTGAACAAGGTGAACTTACTTTTTTATGTAATCTCGATGAAATGGTTGATATTGAGGAATTGGAAACACTTTACTATGACGATGCCGATATTGTAAAAATGCACATTCATGCAGGTTATAGAAGCCGTTTTTTAATTAAGAAAGGCACACAACGATCACAGGCTAAAATGCTACAATCAATAAAGCAGAAAATTGAAGATGAATATAGTAAAATTCGTAGTGCCGAAAATTCGTTAAAATTGCATATCGAAACTTTAAAAAAGATTGAGGCAGGAGATACGTCTGTCTATTTGTAATTGCTCCTGACGATATTTTTTATACGGGGCAGTTGGTGTCGCACATCATAGCATATGACAAAAATATCCCCGCAATAAACAAGTATAATTAATCAAAGCAAAATTGACAAAGGCCCATCAAAATAAAATACTGAAGAAAGGCAATGCTATCATTGCAAATTCAACTCATGTAATTACCAAAAAACAACAGCCTAAAACAAGCATACAGAAAAAATATATCAATGATTGCCTCAATGATTTTGCTAAAGCAAATAGCATCAATCTTGCAACAGAATACAAATTTTGTCCGTCAAGAAAATGGCGTTTTGATTGGTGCTTGCCTGATATAAGAGTGGCAATAGAATACGAGGGCATTGTCTCATCTAAAAGCAGGCACACGACATTGAAAGGATACACTGGCGATGCAAATAAATACAATGAAGCCGCTTTATTAGGCTGGAAAGTCATAAGGCTAACAGCTTTGAATTATCGAAGTATATGCGCAATAATTGAAAGAATAAAAAAAATGCTATAATTGCAAAAACTAAAAAAAGGTATTAAAAATGTGTGATGGCAAACATAATTTTCCTTACAAATGGACTTTAAAAGATGCAGTATTTACAAAAGACAAAGGCAAAGTATTTAGTTGCTTTGCTTGTGGCGGTGGTAGTTCGTTTGGTTATAAATTAGCTGGATTTGATGTATTAGGATGTAATGAAATTGACCCTAAAATGATTGAAGCATACAAAGCAAACCATAATCCAAAATATGCTTATTTAGAGCCTATACAGACATTTAAATTAAGAACTGATTTCACGGATGAACTTTACAATTTAGATATTTTGGATGGTTCACCGCCTTGCAGTAGCTTTAGTATGGCAGGGAATAGAGAAAAAGATTGGGGCAAAGAAAAGGTATTTAGGGAAGGGCAAGCAGAACAAGTTTTAGATACTTTGTTTTTTGACTTTATTGATTTGGCTAAAAAGCTACAACCAAAGGTAGTAATAGCTGAAAATGTAAAAGGGTTGCTTTTAGGTGAAGCAAAAAACTATGTTAGGCAAATTTATAGGGAATTTGATTTGGCAGGTTATTACGTGCAACATTGGCTTTTAGATGCTTCAAAAATGGGTGTACCACAAAGACGTGAAAGAGTATTTTTTATTGCTTTACGTAAAGATTTGGCAACACCATTTTTATATAATGCTAATATGTTTACAATAGTTCCTAAATTAAAACTTGAATTTAATGAACCTGAAATACCTTTTGAAAAAATTGAGGACGAAAATTCATTAGTTGGTGACACTAAAATGTACCCTAGTTTACTAGAAATGTGGGAAAGAACAAAACCAGGTGAAGAAATGATTAGAAAATCAGGGGCTAAAGCTATATCACATTATAAAATAGACCCTAAAAAAGTATTAAATACAATCATTGCAAGCGAAAGTGCAGGTGCTTTTCATTATAAAATACCTAGAACATTGACAAAAAATGAAAATTGTAAAGGTGGTTCATACCCAATAGATTATAATTTTTGCGGAACTTATTCAAAATACTTAATAGGGATGTCCGTTCCACCTGTAATGACAGCACAGATAGCAAAACAAGTATATGAACAATGGTTATCAAAAATCTAATGGCTGAGGAGCAGACAAAGATGGCTGGGAATTTTTAATGTTTTTTTCTATCCAAAACTTCAATCAAAGCATGGCCCACCTTGCACCTTACTAACATACCCCCGCAATAATTGAAAGAATAAAGCATTTTTAATACCTTCAACAATTATTTTTATAAATTCTTTACCTTTGCCTTGTATGGCTAAGAGTAAAAACACAGAAGAAAAATATACACGGTTTACATTCAAAGGGGAAGAGTTTGAACTAACACCCAGACAAAAGCTCTTCGCAATGGAATATATACGCCACAAATTCAATGGTTCTGCCGCAGCAATAGCATCAGGATACAGCGATAAAAACGCAAATGTGAGTGCTGTGCAGGTATTAGCAAACATTAACGTCCAAAGGTATATTGAAGCTCTAAAGCAAGATATATCAACAGTAATAGGCATATCAGCTTTTGACATTGCAAAGGAATACGCAAAAATAGGTTTCAGCGATATACGCAATATATTCGATGAAAACGGGGCATTAATCAATGTGAAAGATATCCCACAGGATGCAGCCGCTAATATATCAAGTATTGAAGTATTTGAAAAAATAGATGGAGAGGGGAATGTAGTTGTAGGCAACACTAAGAAAATAAGATTTTACGATAAGGTTTCTGCGCTGGATAAATTAGCAAGAATGATAGGTGCTGATGGCGTTACAAAAGTAGCAAATACAGATACATCAGGTGTAACAATAGTGGAAAAGGAATCAAACCCGGCAAATGAACCAATTGATTGAATTTTCACCTACACCAGTGTATTACGCCAATGATAGAGCATTCAAAGAAAAGTGGCCTATAATATGCAACGAGGGGGGCTCAAGGAGTTCAAAGACGTACAGCTTAGTTCAACTACTTGTAAAAGAAAGTTTTAAAAGAAAGCATTTGAGGACATCGTTTGTATCTCATAGCTTGCCACATATCAAAAGAGGGGTATTAAGGGATTTTAAGCAAATAATGCATGATTTTTCGTTGTGGAAGGATTGGAAGTTCAGTAAAACAGATTTTATATACACATTTAGCATGGGTAATTATATAGAGTTTTTCGGGCTTGAAGATGAATCAAAGGCACGAGGCCCATCAAGGGATATCCTATTCATGAATGAGGCTAACCTCAACAAAAAAAACCTTTTTGACCAGCTAAGGATAAGGACTACCGAAACTATAATTTTGGATTATAACCCAGCTGAATTTAATTCATGGGTGTATAAAATAGCTGACGACCCGGCAACCAAATTAATAAAGTCCACCTACAAAAACAATATATCCAATTTAACACCTGCTCAAGTTCATGCCATAGAAAGCTACAAAACACTTGCAGATACATACATGTGGGATGTGTTTGGCCTTGGCAAAAGAGGTGCGAGTATAGACCTCATATACACAAATTATAAAGTATATGATTATGAAGTATATGGGGATGAATACTTCGGGCTTGACTTTGGTTTCGTGAATCCATGCGCTTTAGTTAAGGTAGTAACAAATGAAGACGGCAACTATATTCAACAAAAAATATACGAAAGCGGATTAAAGACACCACAGCTCATAGAAAAATTAAATTTCTTTGTGCCTAAAGACACCCCTATTTATGCCGATAACGCTGAACCCGACACAATAGCGGAAATAAGAGATTCGGGCTTTAATATATACCCCGCAGATAAGAATGTGTGGCCGGGCATAATGAAGGTGAAATCTACAAACATGTATATACATGTAGATAGCAGGGATATACTCAATGAAATAGGACAATACAAATGGGATACAAAAAGCGATGGCACTTTGCTTGACAAACCATTGAAAAAAGATGACCATGCTTGCGATTCGTTTAGATACGCTATTTTTACACACTCCAATAGGTTAATAAATTTACCTTTAATAATTTAGATATGTGGCCATTTAATAAAAAAAGTACATACGAAAAAATGCTATCCACGCCCGAAGGTATGATGATGATTAAAACATTGCTATCATCTCCAGAATGGCAGCAAATAGGTGGCATACCTATAAAGAATAGGCAGGAGGCGGGCAGCTACCTAACAGTAGATGATTTGTATAGTATTGTTAGGAGGATAGTAAAAGCATGTAAAAAAGTGCCGATATACGGGTATGCTGTAAAAGATGCCGCCCAATACAGGAAATATAAAAATATGGTGGCGTTGTCGGAATCACACCAAAACATATTGGAGCAAAAAGAAAGAGCCTTTGAATTATTGGATGAATCAGATGTTTTGAACATGCGAGTAAATTCTCCCAACGATCTGCAAACAAAGGATGAGTTTTTTGAAGCATGTTATACCTATATGTTACTTAATGGTGAAAGGTTCATATACAAGGAAATGCTAACTTTAGGGGCAAACAAAGGAATGCCCGGTGCTTTGTGGGCTATAAACCCTGCCGCCGTAAGTGTTACAAAGACGGACAAATATCCTGCTACTATCAGCAGCTACCAAATAACGACTCCCGTTGTTAAAAATATTAGTGTTGATGAGATGGTATTTACAAAGTATTTCAACCCGGAAATTAACACTATTCGGGGATTATCTCCTCTATCGGTTGCTGCAAAATTAGTTGAGCAGTCGCAAAGCGAAAGAGACTACACGGCCAACTCATTGAAAAATGCAGGGGCTTATGGCGCAATGGTATTGAATAACCCCGAAACAAAAAGGGGGGAATTTGCAAAAGCTATAGAGGCATTAGGCAAGATGAAAAAAGACCTATGGGAGGAAATAGGCGCAGCATGGCGAGGCAATTCGAACGTAAATGCTAAAAAAATAGGTATGATAAGCGGGGAGTGGAGTTACCTTAATTTTGGCATATCTCCGGCAGATATGGATGTTATCAACCAAAACAAAATAACATTCAAAAAGATGTGCAATTTGTATGGAGTTAGCGATACCCTATTCAACAACGACACAGCCTCAACAGAAAGCAATGTAAAAGAAATGCGGAAGTCTTTCTACCTTGACTGTGTATTGCCAGAGGTTTCGTCATTAGTTCATTCACTTAATAGGTGCGTAACGATGAAAGGCAAGGTTTATGAAATGGATATTTCAGACCTGCCAGAATTAAGAGAAGATACAAATATGATAGCTCAAAGATTTGCGCAGGCCCCCGTAATGCGGCCAAATGATTTATTTGAAGCATTGGGATGGGGCAGAATAGATGACCCATTAGCAGAACAAATATTCATAAAACAAGGCTACACCTTATTAGAGGATGTAGGCAATCCATTTCAAGATGCAAGCGAGTGATATACACCCATTCAATGATGAAGACTTTAATTGCTTGCAAAAGAAGTTGATAACGCTGGTCAATCAAGAGGTTTTGCAGAAAGTAATTGACAGTTTGAAAAATGACAGATACACCAAAATAAAAGTATCATTTGAAAAAACGAATTTCAGTGAGCAACAGCAGTAGTAATATTTGGAGGCGGCATAATATGTTTTTGCGCAAATATGAAATATATTATTTGCCAAAGATGAAAAGGGAGATAATAAAGCAGATAGAAAGCTACAATGGCGGGCTTGTTGATTACAGTAGTTTATATTTTTTCTTATTGGAGGTATTTAAAAAAGTAGGTGTTTTATATGCTAAGGCTACTTATCGAACAGTTATGGCACAGGCAAATGAAAAGCGCATGCCTATTGGGTTTAACGAACTCATAATAAATATTATAATAAATGAATTTAGACTCAAACTATTAAATGAAGCATCTGTAGAGGTGGCCCAAACTACAAAAGAAATTATTGAAGCAGCGTTAATTAAGGGGCAGCAGGAAGGCATGAGCTTGAATGAAGTGATTAATAATTTAAAAGGTTCCAATATAGTAACATGGAGGGCAAGGCTGATACTTCGCACCGAGCTGAATAAAGCCACAAATTTTGCCGAGCAGGTTGGCGTTGATGCCACTGGCATAGCTACACAAAAGGAATGGGTTTCGACCCGTGATGATAGAACAAGGGATAGCCATTTGAGCGCAAATGGGCAGTTGGTAGAAGATGGGGAACCGTTTCTAATAAATGGCAGGTACACTATGCAGAGGCCCGGAGATAGCACCAATGAGGACGGCACTAAAGTGCCTGCATCGGAAATAGTGAACTGCCGATGTGTTGTAGCACGAAAAGTAAAAAGGGATAGCACTGGTAAAGTAATTAAGAAATAAATTCCCGTAATATTATAAAAAACATATACAAAAAAAATAATATAAATAAATAAAAAAAATTATTTTTGCCCAAATGTATATATAAATATATTGATATATGTTTAATGTAAAGTCCATTAGTGCAGCAGATTCAATAATAGATATAGATGCCCCAAAAGGCAGAATAGTAGGGTATTTTTCAAAGTTCGGTAACATTGATAGCGATGGCGATATTTCTATGCCGGGTTCATTTAAAAAAACGCTTATTGAAAACAATGCAAGGCAAAAGCATCTATACCAGCACAGTCCTTTCATGCCATTGTCTGGAACCAAAAATGGCAGATTGATTTTAAAAGAGGATAGCAACGGATTATATTTTGAATCTCAAATTTCAAATACATCTTTAGGAAAGGATGTCATAAAGCTATATGAGGATGGTGTTGTGGATGAGCATAGCTTTGGATTTGAAGTTATAAAGTCCGAAGACCACCCAACCGAAACTGTGGACTTTTACGGGTTGAAAAGGCCAGTAAGAATAAATAGAGAATATCGGCTTTGGGAAGGTTCTACAGTAACATGGGGGGCCAATGAGCTTGCAAAAGGGGGATTCACAAAAGCCCATTTGGTTGCCAAAAGCGAATCCCTAAACAAGGCGTTCAGAAATGGCACATACGAGAACGAAGAACTATTTGAAATGATAGAGCTGTATATAAAACAAGTTGAAAGCGCAATAAGCACACTGCCGAATGAAAACACAGTGCCGCAAGCATTGAAAGCAATCGACGATTTTAATATCTCATTATTAATTGATAACAAAATAAAATAAAAAAAATGGATACTATAAAAGAAAAGCTGGAAGATTTAAAAACTAATCTTCTAGGCGCAGTAGATACAAAGGCAAAGGCATTGATTGACCAAGAGCTGAAAGATATCAAAATGAAGATTACCGAACTTGAAGCCTCTGGCATGGATGTAAAAGGGTTGCAAAAATCTTTTGCTGATATTCAAACTTCATTAAGTGAGATTGCTGATAAATTATCTCAAACAGAAAAGGGTTTTGATGACTTGCAGATATTGGTAAAGCGTTCGGCAGTGCCCGAGCAGAAAAAGACCTTTGGTCAAGTGTTTTCAGAGGCTATAGAAAAAAATAAAGATAGCATTGCATCTGTTACAAAGGGCAGGTCATTTAAAATGGATTTGGATTTAAAGGCGGTAGGCAATATGACCTTAGGCAATAACCTAACGGGCACATCAATGCTTACTTATGGCCCCGAGATTATAATACCCAGCACCACGCTTAATTTGAGGGATTTAGTGCCATCTGTGCAGTCAAGCACTTTGGTGAGAAGCCAATATAAAGAAACAGGGTCAGAGGGTAGTATTTCCACTCAAACAGAGGGCGCATCAAAGTCTCAAATTGATTACGATTTCACACAAGTGAATACGGTAACAAAATACATTGCAGGATATACAAGATTTTCAAAGCAGCTATTGAAGGCATTGCCATTCATGCAAAGTACCTTGCCACGTTTGCTTATGAGGGATTTCTACACACAGGAGAATAACATATTTTTCGCAGCGCTATCAGCAGCAGCAGCAGGAAGCGGAACTACTGGCGAAACCGAAAACGTGAAAATGATTATTGACTTGATTGTAAACCAAAGAACGGCTAAGTTTGCGGCAAGTTACGTGTTAGCATCTCATGCGCAGGTAGGCAGGCTTAATAAGCTAACTTACACAAGTGGCAACTATAGCGGGTCAGGGGGAGTGCTTACAAGGCCAGACGGGTCAATGACAATATCAGGCGCACCTGTTATTGGAGTTGATTGGGTGGCTGATGACAAGGTTTTGATTATGGACAGAGATTATGTTGAGCGTGTAGAAGCAGAAAGTTTGACTATAGAATTTTTTGAGCAAGACAGCGATAACGTACAAAAGAATCTTATTACTGCACGGGTAGAATGTTTAGAAGAAATCAACCCGATGTTTGCTCAATCAATCATTTACAAGGATATGGGTAATATTCCATAGTGTTTCTTTTTCATGAGTAGAAAGGCGGTATTTATTGCCGCCTTTTTTAAATTAAAGATAATGTATAACGCTATTTTATCAGTTTCATTCAGCGACCAACCAGTTGGGTCTGCAACATCTGGAGTATCAGTATATTCAAGTGATACATTAGAAGAGTCATACACAATAGATGAGCCTAATTTTTTAGGTGCGGAAATCCTTCTTGTGTTTCGTGATGGAGTTCAATGGACATTAATAAACGGGGTTTATTCTCCGGGCATAAGGCAATGTAAGCTAACAGACTCAATATTAGAATTTAACACCACATTAGCACCTTTACAGATAGGGGAAAATGTTACAGTATTATATGAATCAGCATCAGGCTCTATCAATATATCAGAGCCTATATTATTAGAAGATGCAAAAACATATTTGAGAACATCATCGAGTGCGGATGATGCATTAATAACGGAGTTGATAACGGCAGCAAGAGCGGCATGTGAGAGGTATGTAGGCATTTCATTTGTGCCGAGAACAATAAGGGCAACATTGACAAATGAACTCGGCAGGATACCACTACCTTACGGCCCTATTATAGCGGTGCAAAGTGTAAAAGATGAAGATGATAATGAAATAGATTTCAGCTATAAAAAAGGGCTTTTAGTAACACCATGCCTTGCTAATATAGAAGTTTTATATACGGCAGGGTATTCTGTTTTGCCATTAGATTTGAAAACGGCTATTTATAGGCAGTTGGCCCACCTTTGGAGGAATAGAGGTGATGTGAATGCCGATACAAGTTTAGAAGCCTCCGCAATGGAAATACTTTATAAATATAAGTCATGGTAGGGGTAGGAGAAATGGACAGCGTTATAACTATAAAGCATTATGTTATAACAAAAGATGAAGCAACTGGAAAACTAAGCAAAGCCATAAGCAAAACGCTGACAAAGTGGGCTAAGGTGGTGCAGCTATCAGAAAGTAAGATTTTGCAAAATGCAGGGATATATTATACTTCATCTTATAAAATAACAACGCTAATAGATACACAAAACAAAACCAAAAACAATGACATAATAATACTTCCATCTGGTGAGGTGTTGAATGTAGGGGCGGTAATAATGAAGGAGATAGGTAGGCTATGGATTGAAGAAATAACGGCATACAATGAGTAAGGCTATTTATTTGAATAATATAATTGAAGTCAAAACGGCTATCAAGGAGACCATCAAAGATAAAAAAAACAGCTTAGATTTGGTGCTTAATGCAAATGCTTTAGAGTGTGCTGGCTATGCAAAAAATTTGGCACCCACAGATGAAGGAATTTTGAAAGGTAGCATTTCGGCAGACACATCTACATTTTTAAGAAAAAGTGTTTCTGCAAATGTTTTTTATGCTGCTTATGTTGAATTTGGTACAGGGAAATACGCTGCTAATTATGTTGCAAGTTTGCCGAACGAATGGAAGGAGTTTGCGGCACAGTTCAAAGGCAGTAAAAGCGGTGATTATTACGATTTTTTAAATAATATATTGGATTGGGTCAAAAGAAAAGGTTTTGCAGATACTTATTCTGTTGAATCAAAAAAGCGTGGCAGCAGAAAAAGTAAGTCATATAGCGATAGGCTTGTTTCCATTGCCGAACATTTGGCATTTTATATTTTAATTAATGGCATTAAACCAAAGCCCTTTCTATACCCTGCTTATGTTACACAGAGGGGGCAATTGTTAAAAGATATCGAGAATATATGAGAAACATGAATGCAGAAATAAAGAGCTTTTTTTATACCAATTTAAAAGATGATGTTCCAGCCCCTGTGTACATAGATGAAGTACCGCAGGAGTTGCTAACAGATGCCTATATTTCAATAGAGATAAGCACAGTATCTGATAATGGCAATATAAATTCTTCCTACACAAATGTATCTGTATCCGTGAAGATATACACAAAAGAAGATGTAGTGAACTCTGGCGAGGTATTAGAAAATATTGCTACAAAAGTTTACGATTCTTTGATGCCAAACGCTTCAAATTACGCAGTAATAAATAATAAGAAATGCTATTTATTTTTGGTATCAGACGTAACGCAAAATTTAAACTTAACAAATAAATACTATTTTAAAAATAGATTCATTAATTTTGAACTTAGGGATGTTTTTAATAACTAAAAAAATATAATAAAATGGCAGACCAAAAAATTCTAAACAACTACAGGTGGCTTTTCTTAGGCACTGGAGCCACTCCTTCCGACACCGTTGTTTGCATTGAAAGCTATACAACAAATAGGCAGAAAAGCCCTATTGATGCAAGTTCACAGTGCGGGCCTGATACACTTATAGGCGATGAAAAAAGCTCTTTGAGCATTAACGCTATTGCAGTAACAAGCCCATCAAGTGGGAAGACTTCATACAAGCAAATTGTGGACTGGTTCAATTCAAATACAACTTTGAATTTTATAATCGAAGGGTTGGCCCCTGTAGCAGGAGACATTAAGGAATCAGGCAGCGGAACCATTAGTGCGGTAACTACTACAGATGGTAAAGACAATCCAACAAAATTCACTTTTGACATTAGTGTTAAAGGTTCAATAGCAATATCAATAGAAGCATGATAATTAAAATAAAAGGTGTTGAACTACATCTAAAGTTCAATATGGCAGGGCTTGAGGCTCTTTTAGGTTTCAGCTCAACAAGTGGCGAGGCTGGTTCTTCGTATCGTGTAGTATGGGGTGGTATTGTAGGAGGGCTTATCGGCAAAAGCTCAATAATAACAAAGGAAGATATAACAATATTTTCTGGTGAAGAAAAGATAGTTATTAGCATTGATGATGTTATTGATTTTGTCGATACTGCATATCTAAACAATGATGCTATTCTAAGTGATATTATAAAGTTATTGACAGAATCCAATAACTATAAGAATTTCCTGCAAAAAAAAACGACGAAGAAAGCGAAGTAGATTTTGTTAATTTGAGGAAGTACTCTTATGGAACTTTGGGTTTAAAGCCAGATGAATTTAATGCCATGCTTCCAAAAGATTACAAACTTTTGGTTGAAGGCTTTCAAGAAAAGAAAAACGAGGAAGAGCGTCTTATAAGAATGTCTGTTTTCCATATTGTAAGCCCTCATACTGATAAGTCATTTAGCTTCAGTTCCTTTTGCAATATATGGCCCATTGGCGATGAGCAAAAGAAAGATGTTGAGCCTATATTGTTAACGGATGAAGAATTTGAAAACCTTCTAAATAAAAGAAGATGAGCGAAATTGCAGGTTTAACGGTAGTTTTTGATGGTGATGTTTCAAAGCTTGATATAGCGGCTAAACAGGCTGGCAGTACACTTGATAAGGTTGATGACAAGGCGGTCAGTGCATCCGAATCTATCAAAGAACTTGAGGGAGCCGCTTCTAAAGCAGGCGGTAGCTTTAATGGTGTAAAAACTGGCGCAGAATCCGCTTCCGATGGATTATCTGGGTTAGGCGATGCTGCTAATAATACTGGCAATAAAGTGAAGCAATTGCCAAGTGTATCACGCACGGCCTCAAATGCCGTTTTAAACTTGGGCAGAATAGCACAAGATAGCTCATTTGGATTCATAGGTATTGCGAATAATATTGAACCATTTATTCAAAGCTTGACCTCTTTAAAATCAACTGCTGGCACAGCGCAAACCGCTTTCAGTTCCTTTTTCTCTGCCTTAGCAGGCCCCGCAGGAATAGGGGTTCTTATTGGTGCTATTTCTCTTATAGATGCATACTCAAAAGGGTATGGCATTTTTTCCAATAAGGTAAAGGAGGCAGACAAAGCGCAAAAAGATGCTTTTAAAACGGCTAAGGAATTTGCGTTCACCGAAATAAATAATGCCAAATTGCTTGCATCAATTGCGCAAGATATAACAAGGCCCATGCGTGAAAGGGTCAAGGCCGTTGATGAACTACAGCAAAAATATCCTGATTATTTAGGCAACTTAAAAAAGGAGGCAATATTAACTGGTAACGCTGCGGGGAGCATCAACGAATTAAGCAAAGCCCTTTTAAATAAAGCGTTAGCGCAAGCGGCAGGAGAAAATATTGGAAAATTAACACAACAGCTTGACGAGGCCAATGATGTATTAGATAAAGCGCAGAAAAAAGCGATAAAGCAAACTGAAAATTTTAAAAAAAGCATTTCACGCCCAGATGGTAAAATTAGTGATAGTGATTTTTCTTTAATAACACAAGAACTTGAGCGTATAAATGCACCCGTTAATAAAGCTCAAAAAGAAGTAGAAAGCCTTACAAAAAAAATAGATGAAGCATTTCAAAGGCAAAGGGGCTATGCTAAATTAGCAGGTGATTTATTTTTTGAAACATCTACTTCAACATCTAAAAGCACTGAAAAAGTAGAAAAACAAACAGTTGCAGTTTCAAAACTTAATGATGAATACGAAAAATTTAGAGAGCAATTAGAAAAGCTTTCTTTGGGCAGTATCGTAAAAATAAGCGGAAAAAGCTTTGGCAATGCAACCGAAGAAATCATAAAAGCCAATGTGCCAAACTTAAATATTCCGGCAAAAATATTGCTGCCACCACCTGATGAAGTGGCGCAGCAATTAAAATCTTTCAGAGATGCTGTAGAAGTTACAAGTACTAATTTATTTACTTCCGTTGCAGATGCTATAGGCTCTGGTAAAGGCATAAAGGGAGCGTTTTCGGCTATATTGCAAACTTTGGGCGAAGGCTTTAAGACTGTGGGCCGAGCGATGATAGCAGCAGCACCACTTATACAAGCATTGAAAAATATATTTAAAGCCAATCCCGCAGCTGGATTAATAGCTGGGGTGGCTTTCGTTTCTCTTGGCTCATTTCTGCAAAGTCAAATACCCAAACTTGCAAGAGGTGGTATTGTAACAGGACCTACAAATGCAATCATTGGAGAATCCGGGCCCGAGGCGGTAATACCATTGGGGAAGATACCTTCTTTGTTTTCTGGTGGCAGGCAAACGTATGAGTTTGTTATACAAGGGAATGCATTGAAAGGCGTGTTGGCAAAAGCAAATACCAGAGCATCAATAATAGGATAATATGGCAGCAGGAGTAAAATATGAGTGCTTTTTCACGTCGCAAATAACAGGCAATGAATTTAAGCTTGTAATCATTCAAGATCCGTTTGTTGGAGTCAAAAGCGAAATAAAATTATCTGATATATCATTGAAATTCAATGGAGAAAATTTGCTTTCCCCTATTCGCTCAACCGAGTTGAATATTTCTGTATTAGGGAAAAGTTTGGAAGACTTCTATTGCGATAGCAACTATGAGTTTAAGGCAGAATTGTATCAAATAACATCTGATGGCGTTTATTCCAGAAATCTTATTTTTTCTGGATTTTTAGAATACAGCGAAAATCAAAAATCGTTCAATGATATTGAAACCGATGTGAACCTAACTTTTATTTGTGGATTGGGTACATTGCAAAATATTAAGTTGAAAGATGCACTATACGCACAATCTTTTGATATTGGCGATAAGCTGCCGTTGTCAAGCATTTTGTTAAGCTGCGTAAAAGCTACACGCCAATTTTCAAATGAGTTGAATGCATACATTAATATTTTTTCAAATTTAATGCTTGACAGGGTAGGGGGATCGGTTCATGATGCTTTTGAATGTTATATAGATACAAAGATATGGGATGAAGAAACGACAGCATATCAATGCATTGAAGATATATGCAGCTCATTCAATGGGTTCATTTATTTAAGAAATTCCCAATGGACTTTTATAAGGCCCGGAGAGCTTTATTTATATAATGATGGGGCAGTAGAAGGCAGCCGTATATTTATAAGCGGCACGAGGCTTGCGGCCTCTGTATTATCGGCACCTGATGTAATAGGCAAAGATTTGTATAGCTTAGAAAATGATGCTACGCAAAGTATAGTAAGGAGTTTTAAGTCTATAAAAAAGACATTCACATATACATACCCCGAAGTACCAATATATAATTTAGATTTGAAAATATTAGGTACATTTAGAACGTCGTACACATCTTCCGGGAATACAATAAAAGAATATCAGGCACCCGGCTTTTTCCCCAACCCTCTTTTATCTTATCCTGCTGATTTGGATTATTGGATAGAGGTGGTAGTAGATAGTGAAGGGCTTGAATCAGAAAGGTATTTGGTTATAAAATATCTGCCTGGAGCCGCATCAGATGCCGTTTTCAGCAGTGCTTATTATATCAATAAGGATGATATCGTTAATTTTAGCTTTGAATTTAGGACAAAGGACAGTATAACATCTGGAAGCCGTACAATAATTTTCAACGGCATTATTGATAATCCTTTAGCCGCATCAGACTACAAAGTAAATTATAGGGATGCTGGAGGTCTGGCAGATGGCACATGGGAATTAACAGGCTCCATAGCTTTTTACTATTCTCCCGGTCAGGATAGCGCAGAATGGAGTAGCGTATCTGTTACATCAAAGGCTGCACCTACAAACGGGTACGTAAAAGTGGCGTTAAGCCAAAATGATTTTTCTGGCGGTCAAACATACTGGAAGGCATTGAATGTGAATTTAAGCGCAGGAAATAAAAATAGTACAAGGATACTTTCGCAAACCCATTTTGTCGAAACAGCCTTAGATAGAGTTCAGACAGTAGAAAGGACATGCGTTTTTGATGATACTTTGAGAAATATAGTGAATGGCACATTGTTGACAAATGTGCGTTCGACAAATAGCAGCATAACAGTAGGCACTCCAAATTTTGACTATCGGACAAAAACACAGTATTGGCATAGAAGGGATTTTGGCGAAACATTGCGGCTGAATGAGTTTCTATGTAAAGAGGAATTCAAATTGACTGGCAATCCAAGAAATGAAATTCAAGGCACCTTTGAGGCAAAAAAAATATATACATTATCTGATTCTTTTAAATTCAAAGTATTTGGAGATGAAATATATTTTCCTATTTCAATAGAGCATAATGTTATAAGAGGCACATTTAATGCAAGGCTAAGGAGTATAGGTAAATACAGTGAGGTAGTAACATCTTCGTATGAATTAAATATTAACTATGAGTAATCTAATACTCGGAAAAGAGTTTGCGGTAACGCTCAACGGGGTGCCTATCATGTGCGGCAGGAGTGTAACCGTATCCGAAAGTGTTTCTATTGTAGAAACTACTACAAAAGGATCTGGCAAATGGCTTTCATATAAAGGCACATCAAATGGTTGGGAGGCTACAATAGATGCCCTTTTGATAAATGTAGGTTCTAATCCATTCAAGACATTGCGAGAATTAAAAAATGACTTTACGGAGGTCGTTTTGGCTTTCACGGGCTTAGATGTGAATAATATTGCTTACAATTTCTATGGACGTGCAATAATACGTTTAATTTCAGCAAATGGAACAGTAGGGAATGTAGCTTCCGCTACAGTAGAACTGCAAGGCACTGGCGAACTATCAGAATTTCCGGCACCTTATGACGCACGTTTTAGTTTTGTTACTGGCGGACCATCCGTTGTGTTCACCCTACTAAACTGGGAGTCTATTTTAGGGCCACAATATTATGAAGTGGAATACTCTACAAAAACAATAGCCCCCACTATAATAACGGGCATAAATACAAATGCAACGGTAATAAATATAGCACCTTTGGATTTTATATTATTTTCGTATAGGGTAAGGTCTGTATATTTGTCTGGTACCTCTGAATGGTCAAATTATATATTATGAGAAATTTTATTTTATTATTTTTTATGCTTTTTATAATAAAAAGCAATGCGCAAAACAACGATACAACTAAGTACAGCAGATATCTAACTTACGGGGTAAGGTACAATAGGATGCTGATGGATAGCAACTTAATTATACCGAGAGGTGGCGACACACTAAGCAAAATAGAGGGGTCAATAAAATATATTAATGGAAGAATATATTATGCGGATGGTAGTAGATGGAGGGGTTTCCGTTCTACAGGCGATACATACTTAACCTCTTTTTCATCAGGAAATTTCAGCCCTTTATTCACTACATCAGTAAGTAATTCAACTACTGAACCGAGTCTATCATTTTCGCCAATAGATGCAAATGCATATACTTTATTTGGGAGAGATAGTGTTGTAGGCGCACCCTCATTTTTAACTTCTATTGATAGTAACTGGATTCCTTCACTACATAGCGAAGATTATTATAATACGAAATATTTGGGAGGTATAACGGTGCCTACTTGGCAGCAGACGTTGATTTCCGGCAGTCAAATGACACAAGATAATACAATAGATTTTAATCAGAAAGAATTGGTTTTTGATAGTATAAAATCGTACATTGTATTAAACCCTACAACATCTGGAGGCCCAGGTTACAATAATTTTTTGATGACTAATGGCAGCCTCATGCAATTTCAAGCAAGAAATGATACATACGGAGCCGATGCGCTATTACAATATATTAGTATGGCTAATAACGACAGTTCTTTATACATTGGCGTTATTGGCGGGGAAAATAATGAATCCGTACAAATGCGAGTTGACCGAAATGGGTTCAACCTTACACAGGGCAGAATAAGGAACACCGATGAGCGGCCAAATTTTGCTATTAACCAACACCTTAACCAATCTTCGGCAGAGTTTGAAGTCAATAGTGATACCAGAGGTGCGCTGCTGCCAAGACTTACGCTATCACAACGCAATGACATTGCATCCCCAGCTACAAGCTTGATAATTTACCAAACAGACAATACGCCCGGTTATTACTACTATGATGGCAGCGCATGGATAAGATTTAGTACAGGTGTTAGCGGCACTGTTACATCTGTAGGGCTAACACTGCCTACAGGTTTCAGTGTAACAAATAGTCCTATCACAAGCAGTGGTAATATAAATGTAACAACCTCCTTAAATGGATATTTGAAAGGCGATGGGAGCGGGTTTAGTGCCGTATCTTCATTGCCTGCTGCTGACTTATCAGGAACTATAGACGATGCCCGTTTGAGTACTAATATAGCCACATTAACAGGCACACAGACATTGACAAACAAAACTATATCCGCATCCAATAACACTATATCAGGGATTACCAATAGTAGTCTATCAGGCAGCGCAGGCATAACAAACGCAAACCTTGCCAACAGCACTATTAGCGGAGTTGCATTAGGTTCTAATTTGAATGATTTAACCGCATCAAGCGGGATAGCATACACATCGGGAACCACTTACAACGGCAGCGCATCGAGGGCTTTGCGGTTGAATTATAGTGGGCTTACTACAACACCTATAGATGGCCCGGATGAACTTGCTTTCTCCGATGTATCAGCATCAGCAAATATTGCAAAAACAACTGTTAAGGAGATAAATAGAGCGTATGTAAACAACTACAGACGAAAATTGGGATACCAATATTTTAATGATTTCGTCAACCAAATAACGATAGCTTCGGCAGGTAATGATGTGCAGGCAACAAATAGCGGCACTGGTGCAAATAACGCAATGAATGTGGGGAGGGCAAATGAACCCGGTGTTCTTCAATTTGCAACAGGCACCACGGCTACAGGAAGGGCGGCAATATCAAGCAGTGGTTCTGCCGTATTATTAGGAGGCGGCACTTGGACTATGGAAACTACGGTAGATATTAATACACTAAGCACAAGCACGGAGCGGTATCAACTTTTAATTGGGTTTTTTGACACATATACAGCTGCCAACCAAACGGATGGAGCATATTTATTATATGATGAAGGCGGTGTGTCCACAGGTTCAACGGCATCTGCAAACTGGCAGCTTGTAACAACAAGTAATAGCACACGTACATTTACAACTTCTACTACAGCAGTAACAACGGGCAATATACCTGTTAGAATAGTTGTTAATGCGGCAGCAAATAGCGTTGAATATTTCGTTAATAATATATCTGTAGGCACATCTACAACAAATATACCATCGTCAGCAAACAGGCAAACAGGCTTCGGGATGATGATAATAAAATCAGTTGGAACGACTTCAAGAACTTTTACTTCGGATTACTTATTAGTTGACTGCGACTTCACAAATCCAAGATAAATGTATATGAGAAAAATAATATTTGCGGCATGTATGGTATTGATACAATGCTGTACATTTA
The DNA here is from genome assembly GCA_937892395.1 of uncultured Parafilimonas sp. Taxonomy (GTDB): domain Bacteria; phylum Bacteroidota; class Bacteroidia; order Chitinophagales; family Chitinophagaceae; genus CALAGJ01. The sequence goes on along the minus strand of CALAGJ010000155.1, from coordinate 12,050 downwards.
AAGGGGATAATAAAAAATCAGATGCACAGGTGGTATATGGCGGAGCAGTAGAAGAAATTGTTCCTATTGCCGGGATTCCAGATAATTTAGGCGTCTGGGTGAGCGGCCAAAATGCAACCAGTTTTAAAATAAACGTGGCAAAAAATCTAAATACCAATGTAGTCAGGCATGTGATTAACTTGGCTACTTTCACAGGTACAGATAAGGTTTATAATGAGTACACCGATAGCGGACTATTCATTGCCCTCACAGTTGCAAATAGAGCTTTTAGTGATGCCCCGAAACCATTCAGAAAAGACACGGCAGAGTTCCGAGAGGAATTGGAAAATTTATTAAATAGGCTTCCTGCTATGCCGCTTTACGTAGCCTTAGATAACGAAGAAAATAATGTAAGCTATTATACTGGTAGTAGGCTTGATTATATACCTTTGCTAAAAATAGCTGTAGATGTGTGCCACCAATACGGGGTACCTTGTACAAATGGAGGGTTTGCTTCTTATGGTTCACGTATATGGGCGCAGCAGAAAAGGGAAAGCAGGGCAGTATTAACGCTACACCCCCGTCGTATTGATACCTTATTGCAAGCGTATAGAAATATCCCTATAGACTGGCTGAATGTACACATATACAGCAAAAATTTAAGTCAGGCAGAAAAAGCAGGCGATGATTTTAAGGAGTTTATAATTCAAAGCGGAGGAATGTTGGTGATGAGCAACGAAACAGGCATACTCACAAATGATAGCTATATTGCAGATATGCATTTAACAAGTATAATGCCTGTGGTTGAGAGTGCTATATGGTTTAGCGGCACAAAAAGTGATAATGTTTGTGTGCATGATGAAAATAGCGGCCTTAGTGATGTAGGAATGGTTGTAAAAAATTATTGATATGAAGATAGGAGTAGAGTATTTATTCAAAGAAACCCCTGTAATAGTTCGCAGGGTAAGAGCATCTATTAACTATATAATGGGTACTGCTTTAATGGGCAGCTCTTTCATTAGTTCAAAAACAGGGCTTTCCCCTACCGAACTAAGCGAAATATTAGGTATCTCTATAGTTCTTTGTAATGTAGTTTTGACAATGTTCGGATACGATAATACAGATAATTTAAACAATAAAATATATACAAATGACACAGGAGCAAGTAACAAGGTATAATGAAGTAGCCGCAGATGTGCAGGCAAGTAATTTGAGTACGGCAAAAAAAGCCGCCTTACTTCAATCAGTGCAGTACACGGCAGAGGGCAACGCAAGCGGTGGCCTTGCGGCACTTTCATCAGCAGAATTGTCAAATGAATGGTTAATATACACTTTTGATGCAGCTTCATTTGTAGGCGGCAGACCAAATGACAGGAAGCCAAATGTGCCAGCGTAAAAAAACGGCTATTAAATTTGTGTATGCAGGCTTGGCGGCAATACTTGCAGGGTATAACCTTTGGCATTTCTTTGACTGCTTCTACTTATTCACAGCTATAGCGTTTTGCTGCTTTACTTATGCATTGCATTGTCTGCTAAAACAATGTTGTACATTTATAGTATTTTGGCTTTCTATTAATAATCTTTTTGATGAACTATTTTTCAACCCGCAGACCTACGGATGGAATGAGTATGTATTTGCGGCCATTATCGTTATAAGAGCAATAATAAAGTATCATGGGAGATGCAAATAATGAAACCCAAAGCCTAATAATAAAAATAGCCATATACGCAGGAGGGCTTATTTTAGGGATCACTGCAAAGCTTGCAGACCTTTACAATAGAAGTATTTTGAATGCTAAAACATTTGTACTGCATACCACTATAGCCCTTTCGTGTGCATGGGTAGTATGGGGCCTTCTTAAATATCACGGATATGAAGATGTTGCACCTTGGGTAAGCCCGATATTAGGCCGTTTTGGTGATAGCATTATAATGCAATTTTATGAGGGCATAAAAACATTTATAAAAAATTTATCTGAAAAATTATGATTCTTTCTTGTAACTACAAATGGCTCGCAAATGAGCCTGGACCAAAAATGCTTATTGAAGCATTGAAATTATACGGCACTACAGAAATAGATGGCCCCGGCAACAATGCAGTGATATTGTCATGGGCCAATGAACTGGGCTTGAAAAATTATACTGCTGATTCAATACCGTGGTGCGGGTTGTTCATTGCTATTATTGCAAAAAGAGCGGGCAAAACCGTACCGAAAGACCCACTCTGGGCAAGAAACTGGCTAAACTTTGGGAAGCCTGTTAATAATATAAAGCTTGGAGATGTGTTAGTTTTCAAACGTGGTTCAGTGAGTGGACATGTAGCCCTTTACATAGGAGAGGACGAAACGCATTATCACGGATTAGGCGGCAATCAAGCCAACAGCACTAATATTATACGGCTCAATAAGCGTGATTTGCTTGGAGCAAGAAATGAGTATAGTATAGCGCAGCCTGATAATTGTCGGAAAATAAATTTAGCTCCATCAGGCATAGTTTTTAGCGGCAATAGTTAACTTTCTTTCATTTTTAGATTTCCCCTGCCTATTCTTGGGCGGGGGTTTTTTGCTTATAATATACGCTAAAAGGTTGCCATATATCGCAAAAAGACATATTTTATAAATAATTAAAAATATATTTGCAGGAATACATATCCTCCTATTATCTTTGTGCGATAATTAACAAGCAAATGGCTCCGGCGCAGGAGCATAAAGAAAAATAAAGTCGCAAAATAAAATGTCGAATAGTTCAATAAATATCTCAAATTATGAAAACGCCTTGAGCAATCCTTATTATATTGCTGATGCTCTTGAAAATTCATCTTGGTTTAACAGAATTGAAAAAAAAGAGAAGGATATTATTATAGAAATTAATGATGTATCAATGTCCCTTGCATCTGGTTACGGAACGTGGTGCACAAGTGTCACCTTGATTGTAATGGGCGTTAGAAAAATATACACTATGACACACCATAATGAAGACTGGTATAGTAGCCAGCATACTATATACAATGATTCTGCAAATTCCGACGATGAAGCAGAAGATGCTGTAAACGCTTTCCAGTGTGCCTTTGAATCTGTAATAGATAGACATATAGACAACATAGTAGAGGTAATTGAATTAGAATTAGAATCAGAAGATGATGAATGAAAAAATAAAAGCTGTCCGGCAAGCACAGGGCAGCTTTTTCAAAAAACGTCGGGAACAAATGGGCATACCGGCCCAAATATTAGCGGGAAAATTAGGCATAACAGCCAATACCCTGAAAGGAATTGAATCAGGCCGCTTCGCCCGGGATATTGACCTACAGCACAACATCTGTGCGGCCTTAGAAATAAAGCCATATTTCAGTGTTACCGCATACCCGCATGAAGAAGAATAGAACAAATGAAATATAAAATATGAATAGCAAACAAGTAGGGGAAAAAATAAAACAGGCTCGCAAAAATGCGAAGTTAAGCCAAAAAGATTTCGCAAAAGCGTTGTGTGTTTCAGAAAGGCATTTAAGGGCATTAGAAAACGGGGAGCATAATGTAGGTATTAATACACTATCTTATTATATTCTGAAAATTAAAGAATTGTTGGGTGTTGATATATGGCTTGAATTAAGTAAGTTTAAAATTAAATAAAAATTGGTAAATCTGATTTTTAGATATGTGGATAAATATTTTCTTTTCATTTGCAAATATTTACAAATAATATACATATCTTTGCGTTATAATTACGAATAAAAATAATAAAAATGGCATTTTTGACGAAAATCTACGTTGAAGAATTAATGAAAATGAAGCTGATAGAAAGGAGCGATTTTACAAAATTATCAGCACTAAGTAAAAAAGCTGGGTTGAAAAATGGCGGTGGATACACCCGTGTAACTTTCAGCAATGTTATTAATAGAAACCTTACCACAACGGATGAAGTTGTGGCACTTATTAAAAAGTTCTATGATGACAAAGCAAAAAGTATAAGGCAGCTTCACGAAAGTATTAAAGTGATGAAAGAAAATTTGTCTGTTTAAAATTAAAATAAAAATAAAAATGAAACAAGAAATTGAACTACAAAAATTAAGGATGGAATCAGCTTTGACTTTGCTGGAAATTATTGAAGCGTGCGATAAGAACATCTCAAATGATTTTTATAAGCAGAAAAAGGTAGTAGCAGTAAACAAATATGCGGAAACAATGACAAGTCTTGTCAAAGAAATAATGAAATCAATGAATTTAAAAATTGAGGATTTATTTGCCAATACAAAATCATAAACAATGCGAACAACAACATTTGCATACCATGTGCCTCCAGAAAACGATAGTCAAGGGCGTTCGGATTTATATCTACAAATGATTGCCGTTATAGAAGGGGATTATCTTGTAATGACCTTTGGCCAAAATAGTGTCAATAGTATATGCAGAATATTAAGCCATGATGCCGTAGCAAATGCATGTATAGATATTATTATAGAAAAAATGAAGGCAAACGGGCAGAATATTATAGCCATTCGGCCAACAAACACAAGGGAGCAGGTGTATAGACATGCTGATGTTGATGCCGTCATTAATAACATACTAAACTCCGAAAAATAATGTTATCAATCTATCTATCAACAATATTTCTTCTATTGGTCATGAACAGTGCATTTGGCATGCGAATGAGGCAATTAGAAGATGAATGTGAAAAATAAAAATTATATTATGTACGATACAAACGCAGCGATGCTTATCAGCGGGTTGGCTTTAGAAACTGTTTTCATGTACTTATTCAGCGCAGTAGTATTTCTTTGTTTCCTTCTTGTACTTTCTGAAAAAATGAAGTCTGAAAATCCAAAGGATAAGTTTTATAAAGGCGATAAGAATAATTAAGATGATGATATTTTTATTGAGTTTTTTTTTTCATGGTGTCCTCCTTCATTTCTATGCGGGAGGTTTATTTAAAAAAAAATCTAATATGAACAACGCAAAAGAAATAATAAATGAACTTCAAAACGCAAAAAAGATATACCATCCTAACAGCTCTGCTTATAGAAAAGCTCAAGCAGAATACCGAAGAAAAGCCCGGCTATACAATGCAGCAGAAAAAAAACAAGTACTTAAAATCATTACATAGTATAGAAAAGTATTTTATAAAAAAACTAAATCCAACACAGGGCCAATAAATATAAAAATGTGGATAAATATTTTCTTTTCATTTGCACTTATTTACAAAATACGCACTTATATTTGCATTATAATTACAATAAAAGCAATAAAATAAATATATGTTAGCATCATTTACAAGCGACTACGGCAAAAAATGGGATGTAAGGTATACAATAGATGCCTATGGAGATGTGTGTATTTCATGCGTATGGATTAACGACATAAGGTATAAAGTAACAAGTTTGAAAAGGCAATACACATTATTCAGGATATTATCAAATTATATAAATTTTTAAAATTAAAAGTATGAAAGAGTTATTAAAAACATCAAGTAACGGGTTGGGGCTACCTTCTTTTGATTTACAAAAAGAATTGCCAGACCTAAAAAATGCGGTATCAATAAATGCAGATTTGGGTAGTGAGTATTGGACACCTCAAAGCAGCGGAGAAAGCAAAAGGGTTTTTTTCCAAAAAATTGAGATGTCTAATTACACAGATGAAAAAACCGGAGAAACAATAGAATTGCCTTGTGTGGTAATGCTATCTCAAGACGCTAAGTTAAATATTGTAACAATACGAAACGGCAGCAAAAGACTTGTTGCAGCAGTTGAAGAAAGTTTCAACAAAGGCGTTATATCTGAGGGTACTCCTTTGGAAATTACATATATTGGCAAAGAAAAAAATAAGTCAAACTCATACATGAGTGATAGGTGGTCAATAAAGCCTCTTATTTTATGATAGATTTGCAAACATTAAAAGCAGGCGGCGAGTTGGTAAACGACAAGCTGCCTGCTATTCAAAAGATAGTTAATACTGTAGGATCAAGAATTAAAACCGTAAATATTCCTACTGATTCATTGAATTTTCGTGGTCGTGCAGTTCAAGATAGTTTTGAAAAATATCTTGATAATGAATACAACAGCAGCAGCCTTTTTAAGGAAGCATATAAAACACCTTTTCATTATTTTTATGCACTTAATGATAAAAGTGAATTAGAAAAAGCAAAGGGCGCAAACCCATCTTTTAAAATAGGTACATTTATACATCAATGTATTTTGGAGCCTTCTAAATTCAAACGTGCAATTGTTGAGCCTTTTTATAGCTTGGCTTCACTTGAAGGATGCAGCAAGGGTGTTGAATTTTGGGAAAATTTGATATATAATAATAGTTCAGATGTATTGTCAGAAGAAAAGATTTTGCAAGATATAAAACAGATTGCTATAGATGAGTGTGGCAGATTTGAAAGTATGGCTTGTAAAAAAGTTTATCTAAAAAAATTGGTTGATTATAGCGGAGTGCAAACTGTGAGCGAATTAGACTATTATAAAATAGGTATAATAAAAAGGCATATTGATATGTATTCCGACGGTATTATTTACGATATTTTCAAACATAGCAAAAGGGAAATAAGTATGTATGCAGATATAGAAGGCATAAAGCATCGTATAAGGCCAGATGGCCTGCAATTTTCAGAAAACATTGGGTTGGATTGCATATTATCTGTTAAGAGTAGCCAAATGGAAGATTTACGTTCATTCTATGCTCAAGCTGCAAAACTACATTATGATCTTAGCGAATACATGTACCAGCATGTAGCAAGCCATGTAACAGGGAGAAACTTCTCAAATACAATAACTCTTCTACTACAAACCGTGCCGCCTTTTGCAGTTGCATTATTGATATGGAGTGATGAAGATATAGAAGTAGGGCGTTATAAATATAGTCAAGCAAGAGAAACAATAAAGAGCATACAAGAGGGCAATATACCTATCGGTTACGAAACATACGCAGAGCCGGGCCACAGGGGTATAATAGAAATGCGCCTACCAGATTGGAATAAAATGGAAAAATTGACTAACCAAATATAATGCCTTACCTTGTAAAAGACATTACTGGAGCAATGAGCCGCCACAAATACGGCAAAAAAGGTGATGAAGTGCATATAGTGAAAAAATGGAATCAAGATATGTATTTTGTAATGGGGAAAGCGAAAACAGGCTATTTTGTTAAGCATGAATATTTGAGTGATGAAAAGGTGGATGCAGATGAAAGGGTAGAACTTGCCATTGATGAATTAGTACACCGGAAAGTAAAGAAAACCAAAATTGAAATAAAAACACAAACATTATTTTAAAAATGGCAAAATATATTAAAGTAAAAAATCACGGTGCAAATCGTATCGATTTAAGCCACATTGGCGACACAGCCAAAGAACTTTTTCCAACCGAATTACATTTTAATAAAAATGGGTCTGTAGATAATAAACCAACTTTTGCAATAGTTATGCACAATAAATCAGGTTTGAATGTTTATGGGCAATTTTCATTTAAAACATTACAAGAGTGTTTGAATGAATTGGGTTATGAAATTTCTAAAAAAGTTTATTTTTATGACATAAAAGAATCTGCTAATTTTAGAGTTCAATGTCGGAACTATTTAATGGCAGTTAACTCTCATGAAATAACGGTTGAAGATGCTCTTGAAGAATTTGGATATGGTTGTATGGAAAGTGATTTAAAAAACTAAAAAATGAAAGATCCAGCAGTTACATGGTATTTCGATAATTGGGATGGCGGCACAAAGCTACTATCCAGGCATCAAAAGGGGTGTTATATGGATTTGCTTTCTGCTCAATTCCATTGTGGGCCATTGACTATAGAAAATATTCAAACAGTTTTGGGTAATGATTTTGCCGAATGGGATAAGTGTTTAAAAGCAAAATTTCAAGAGGAAGATGGGGTATTTTTCAATGAAAGAATGGAACACGAAATTTCAAAAAGGCGCAAAGAAATAAAGGGAAAATCTGATGGCGGTAAAAAAGCAATGCAAAAAAGATGGAGCGGAAAAGATAAGATACTTAATAACATAGATAATAAGATACTTAATAACATAGATAATAAGAGTCTGAATATTGAATATGAATATGATATTGATATTAATAATGTAATTAAAAGTGAAGAAAAAAAAGAAAAATCAAAGCGTGAAAAAACAAATCCAACTTTGATTTTCCCTTACACAAGTGTTTTATTCATGCAAACATGGGAAGTTCTTATAAGGCAAAGCAAGTGGAAGAAAAAATCTCAAGATGCTTTGCAAACATCTCTTGAACAGCTTTCAAAATATGATGAACATACAGCGGTTCAAATGATGAAAAACACTATTGCAGGAGGTTGGCAAGGTTTATTTGAAATAAAAAAATATAATAATGGAAATAATGAAAAAAGCGGGTTCAATGGCAGTAGCACCCTTGACAAGTCTATTGCCTCAAGTATTGAAGCAATGCGATCCGAAGGAGAGGGAAATTCTCAACCTTATGGCGAATGGGCTTCGTATTAGTAGCATGGTTGAAAAAAAAGAGTTTGCTGCAATAGATACATCTCTTCGTTTGTCTTTGCGGCATTATCAGGTTTTTACAGGCTGCAAATTCCCGGATAGGGAATCTGATCTTGAAATGATTTTCAAGCCATTTAAAATGAAAATATTACAAGATTACAGCCATTTAACTTTTGCTGAACTATCGTATGCAGTGGAAAATTATAGCGTTCCGGAGAAAAACGGCAGGACCAGCGGTTTCGGTTTCACAATCAATGATTACATATCAATGATTGACAGATACGAAAAATCAACATCAACAGTGCTTGAAAAGATTGCAGAGGCAAAAAAGCGGTCAGAAATGGAAAATCATTCTGCAATGATAACGGAAGAAATGAAATTAAATATAAGCCGTGAACAAGCGGAAGAAATGTATCAAGAATTTATATCAGGCAAGGATATAAGCAAAAACCCGGCAGCATGGTGCGTATGGAATACTTTAAAGCGGGATAAATTATTGTCTGAAACAATAGATTCTGGGCCATTTGGTAAAGGCTTCCAGCTTTTGAAGTCAAGAGTTAATATTGAACTCATAAGTTTGAAAAAATACCACGAACCTGACTATGATAAAAAAAGCGGCAAAGGCAAGGATAACACTATTGCCATGAATGCAAAAGCTGAAGAAATAAGCATGCTTAATAGGCTTGAAGATGCAGCGAAGGGCTTTGCGTTGCAGTCATTTTTTGAGTTGAAAAAAAGTGAGGGGGTATTTAATTTCTATGAGCTGACAAATTGATATAATAAAAATGAAAATATTTTTTGCCAGTATTACCTTTTGACGTATTATTGCATATTAATAACGATTTAAAAAATATAAAAATGGAAGTAACAATAAATGTAACAGCTTATTCAAGCAAAGAAAGTAAAGAATTTCAGAAGCATTACGAAGCTGTAAAATTCTGTATTGAAAATGAGTTGTCTTTCCCGGTTGAAGGCGAAATTGTCAAACTATATCCTGAAACTATGCAGTATGGTTTTTGGCACGAAGGTCAAGGATGCGAAAAAGGGAAAGGTCACACTTACGTTAATTTTGAAAACGTGGTGTCTGTCATAGCCTGACCGCTAACTCATATATTGACGCAATATGAACACAGCTTTAATTCTGTAAAATTTTAATAGAAGCACAAAGGCTGAGTGCTTGATTGTCAGCCCCAATTTAATAAACACCTTGTTAGCCGTATGTTGCGGTGATTCAGGGATAAATTCAAAACAAATGGCAAATATGAGTTATTGTAGGCTTGAGAATACCTACGGAGATTTAAAAGAATGCTACGATGCTTTAACCGAAGCAGGAAGCATTAAAGAAGTTGAAGAAAACTCTAATCAGTATGAGAAAAAATACATTCGAAAACTGGTTGAATTGTGCAAAGATATTGTCGCTGATTTTGGTGATGAAGAAGATGATGATGATGAGTAGGGTCGTAGCAATTGCATATAACAAACATATTTCCGCAACAAAATAGCGTAAAAAACAAAAATAATAAAAATGACACACGCATTGAAAATATGGCCCGAGTATTATAAAGATATAGTTTCAGAGAAAAAAAACTTTGAAATTAGGGTTGATGATAGGCCATTTAAAGTAGGTGATACTTTACTGCTACAGGAATATGACAGAAATACAAATTTGTACACAGGTAGAGAATGTAAGCGCATTATTTCATATATATTGAATGGCCATGATATTAAATTTGGATTATGGGAAGGTTATTGTATTATAGGCTTTAAGAATGAAAAAATCAAAAAGAGCTATACAAAAAAGCATAAAAAAGTAGCTGATTCAAATAATGAATTCCCTACCAAAGAAGAGGCTTTAATAGAATGCGAAAGGCATATATCTGACTGGGGGCAAAATTTAAAAGATGAAGAAAAGAGCCACTATATTTTAGGTTTTAAAAGAGCCCATGAATACATTCGTATGTATATTGGAAAGTGAAGAGTAAATAAAATATTTTATAAATGTGGATAACTTTTTACTATAAATTGTAAAATAAATTTGGTTTATATTACTGTGGGGCGTATCTTTGTGCAATAAATAATAAAAATGAAATTTAATGAAATAAATAAAATAGAAACAAACAGCTTTGTAACTGTTTATAAAAAAACAGGTACTCTATCAAAAATGCCGTTGTTTGCTATTACTAAAAGAAGTGTAATTGATTATAAGAAAATGACAGAAAAAGATTTATTTATTGTAGTTACAAGACAAGGTTTATTGGACTACCCTGTAGGCGGTGCTTTAGTAGCTTCCTATGAAGGTGTAGAAAATATTCATTTTAAAACATTTTCAACGGCTAATTCTGTTTTTAAATTTATAAACTCATTATAAAATGAGTAAAGATGGAAAACGCAAAGGTGCTGGGGCAATATCTTATTTGGTTCAATGAAACCTTAAAACCAGATGTTAGAAGCAGATTACTTGAAATGGGGTACAATGTCCATGAAACTCAATCTAAGAAAAATGAAACAATTACTAAAATTAAATGGTTTTAGACATTTTTGCCAACGGTTCAAATATTAGAACGATGTAGTGCTTGCTACTAACGAACAGGGCTTTGCGATGCCCGCACTTAGAAACAATAATAAAAAATGAACACAGACGATTTAAAATATTACGGTGAATGCATTAAAGAGGTGCGAAAAATAAGTCAAATGACCCAAGCGCAACTGGCGGAGGCAGCTAAGGTCAGAATAGCCACTATTTCGGAAATAGAGTCCGGGAAATGTAATTTCAAAATAAGTACTCTTATGAAAATATCGGAGGCATTGAAATATGAGATTGAAATATCATTTGTGCCTATTAATAATAATTAAACTAAAAAAATAAAATGAAAAAAGAAACCATTGATTCATGCTACGAATTTGCAAAACAATTAAAAGCTGCTGGCGTATGCTGGCGAGATGCAACTCTCTATGTGGATTGTAATGCCGAGAAAATGCCGAGCATTTTTAAAAATGATGTTGGCACCTGTGAAATAAAGATTGAGATAGGCCATTATTGCTTCCCCCACATTTGGACAATGACTTGTAAGCAACTTGGGTTTGATATGCACTTTATACACTGCACTACAGCTAAGAGGCAGCGGAGTTGGCTATATTTTACTGCCAAAAACGGGCTACATGTTTTTATTGTGATTTTAGCGAAATAAAAAATGAATATGGAAGCGATAAAAATCAGTAATGAGGCTGGGTTATTGCTTACCGTAACAAGTGAGTATTCAGAAGATTGCAAAATCATCACTGGCGGCCATTCAGAGCCGAAACTATGGGATGAATACCTATTATCTTTTAAAGATGAATATCAGCCTCATATATTACTTATAAGAAAAGCTATTCTGGAATTAGGATGGGTGGGAGAAAAAGCCGAATACAAGGCAAACCAATGGCATTTTGTTTTTTCTGATGGCGTTAAATTTGGATTTTCATGGCGAGCTTGGGGAGACCTGATGTCTTCTATAGTAGGCAAAAGAGAGGGGTATATGTATTATTATTTATAAAGTAGAAAAAAATAAAAAATGAAAAATATAGAATTATTAAAACAAAGATTAAATGCAAAAACTTCGGAAGAGT
>CALAGJ010000154.1 GCA_937892395.1 uncultured Parafilimonas sp. | reverse complement strand
GAAGACTGGCTTTTACCATGTAGCACTTACTGCTAAAGTGCCGGTACTGTTAGGCTATTTGGATTATGAAAAAAAAATTGCCGGCTTTGGACCCTTACTATATATGACAGGCAATGGTACAGAGGATGCTAAAGCTATAAAAGATTTCTACAGAAATATAAAAGGCAGATTTCCGGAAAAATTTAATCTCGAAGGACTGATATTGGACTAATATTATTCTCCGAAGTATTCTACATAAATGCGTGGTGTTTCATACAGTTTGATGCTGTGTAATTGTACATGCTGTGGCAACTGAGGTTGTAGCTGCTGCCAAATGCCAATGGCCAGATTTTCTGTACTACACATTTTGCCCTGCATAAAATCAACATCTACGTTTAAATTCCGATGGTCAAGTTTATCAATTACATGTGTAATAATGAGCTCCTTCAATTTCTTTACATCCATTAGAAAGCCAGTATCAGGTTCGGGATTTCCTTTGATTGTTACGAATAATTCATAATTATGACCATGCCAGTTTTCATTGGCACACAGTCCAAAGACTTCATCATTTGTTGCTTTATCCCAATTAGGGTTGTACAATTTATGGGCGGCATTAAAATGTTCTAATCTTGTAAGGTACAACATAACAATTCTATAAACAAGGGGGCAAAGGTAATGGTTGAATATTTGTACACAGATTTTGTATTTGAAATTTATTAATACCGACAACTGCAACCGTTGAATCATTGCAACTGAATTATTGGTTTTAAAATAATATTCGTTTTAAAATATAGCCATGTATGATTGATACTTGTATAAATTCTGAAAGACTATACGTCAAGAAAAACCAAATTGCTGACTATATCAGTGTATCATTCATGACCATCAAAATCAAATAAATTTTTAAAAAATTACATTAGATGTAATAACTCCATATTATTGTTCATTCAAAAAAATTTAAAATCACGATTGTACAATGAAAAAATTTGCCATTATTTGTGCATGTGCTTTTTTCTGGAGTGCATGTACCAAGCAGGATGTAAAACAAGAAGTAGCAATAACTAAAAGTGAAGTTACTGCAAAACTATCTCAAAGTGAGTTAGATCAAATAATCTTTGATGAATTACAGCATACAGGATCTTTTGACTGGAATAATATGCCCATACATGTACTCTGGAATGCAATGCAGCTAAGCAATGACTTTACATTATCAGTTGGATACAGGCCGGAATGGGAATCTGGGATAGAAAATAAAATGCATCTCATCAACATCAACGAAAACAGTTGGAAATCTGTAAAAGAAGATTTATTGCAAATTATATGGCAGGAAGAAAGAAAAATTAATCCCTCGCTATCACTTTCTAAATTAGAAAAATGGCAGGAGAAAGTATTGCCAGTAATCAATGTAGAAATACATAATATCAATACGCTAACCATGCTCAGAAAATTAAAAACAGTAAGGTATGCAGAGCCTATTGGCTATGATCCTATCAGTAGAAATTATGGACCCGAATCCGGCGGATCAGGCTGTGGTGGATATACCCCCGATAATAGCCTGCAAGCAGGCAAAGATTATTCTGTTACTGAACCCAATGCAAAAGTATCATGGAACTATGATGATCACGGCATTCAATCAGCATGGACCAGGACCTCTGGTGCAGGTATAAAAATTATGATTCTGGATACAGGCTTAGACCCGGATCAAAGTAATTTAGGCGCAGACTTTAATCAAGGTGCATCACAAGGCAGGTCTCTTGAAAAAATGACAACCTTACCAAACAGCAATAATATCAATGATTTCTGCGGACATGGTACCACAATGGCAGGGGCAGCAGCCGCTCCAAGATGCAACAATGGAAATGCAGTAGGCGTGGCCTATAATTGCAATCTCGTAAGTTGTAAAACAAATGAAGATGTTTACATTGATGACGGACCAGAAGTAAAAGCTGTAAGCGATGCCTATATTTGGGGTGCTGATAATGCAACTGTAAGAATAATAAGCATGAGCAATGGACGGCTTACACGTGCAAACCAGATTGTAGATGCCATTAGGTATGCTTATGGCAAAGGAAAATTAATGTTTTGCGCAGCAGGTACTTCTACTGATATTACAGCAATATTTTATGGCGTTATTTTTCCTGCTACCATGGATGAAGTAAATGCCATAACTGGTATAGAAGAGCAAACAAATTCTGGGATGTATCGTTGCGATGCTTGTCACTCTGGAAAGCCTGTGGACTTTGTAATAGTTATGGAGCAAAAAAATACAAACCTCCATGCCTTAGTTCCCGGTGTATTTGGAAATCAACCCACCACAGTGGGTGGTTCATCCGTTGCCACTGCTACAGCTGCCGGCATTGCAGCTTTGGTATGGAGTAAATATCCTACATGGACCAGAGATCAGGTACAACAAAGACTTACACAAACTGCCAGTAGCTATCCCAATAAAAAAAGGAATTTAGGTTATGGAACATTAAATGCAGATTTAGCTACTAACTAAAATTGTATTTAGTCAAAACATAAAAACCTCACTCTTTAATAGCAGTGAGGTTTTTTTTATCTGGATTTTCAATTTCATATCTAAAACAAACCAATCTTACAACCTTCTAAATTAATCCTCTTTTTTAGAAGAAAATTGTATCAACATGATTATAAAAAACTGTTAAATATCTGCCGCACTTATTATGTATGTATTATTTTTTCCATCGTAAGTAAAATGGCAGTACTGTAATACATCCCTCCCCAAAATACCCTGAAAAGGGGCATCCTGATATTCACCAGCCAAAATATCTATGGGCAAACCTTTATCTTTAAAAATGGGTAGAAACAAAATGCAACTATATCTTTTTATAGCATAACTACCACCCACTCCGTTTACGATATCATCGCCCTTATATTGCTTAAGCGAAAGTTGATGTATGATATTTTGATCTAATCCTGAAATATTGCTCCCCGTATCAATGAGCATTTTTACACGACTATACTTTTCAAAACCATCCTTATTTTTAATATTTAAAAATGAAGTAGCGTTAGTAAAAATCTCAGCCTCAACTAAAGGACCTTGTTCAAGTAATTCCGGTATCTTTAGTTCCATTTCTTTCATACTGATTAAAAAATTTTTATAAAAGTATAATCATTTTTAAGAAATTTGTAGAAAGACTTTGTAATGTTTAATACAAATGTGGTTATGCTTCAACAAAATAAATTTTTGTTGAATTAATATTGACTTATCTTTATACAGTTTCAACAAAAAATAAGTTTTATATGATACGAATGACAATTATCGGCCACCTCGGAAAAGATGCTGTACTTAATCAGGTTAATGGCAAATCCGTGATGAATTTTTCTATGGCTCATTCAGAAAAAATTAAAGATGCAGCAGGTAATTTGATGGATAAAACTATTTGGGTAGATTGCTCGTACTGGACAGACAGAACTGCCATACATCCTTATCTAAAAAAAGGGGTACAAATCTATGCAGAAGGTATTCCTGATATTAGAACTTACACCACGCAGGATGGAAGAAGTGGTGCTACTATTACCCTTAGAATATTGAATGTACAACTATTGGGAAGTAATAAAGAAAATGCAACGGGTGAAACGGGCAATGCATACAATCCAGCACCTGTACCTACCAACACTGCACCCCCTCAAGAAAGCCCCGATGATTTACCTTTTTAATTTTTGTCAACAACGGCTATTTATGTATTGGTACTTCTAAAAATGAAAGAAAACAATACGCAAAAAAAGTCTTCATTTTTTTTCTACAAAATGATGAAAACATAAAAATTTAAATAGTATAAGTGCACAAATTTTTCGTCTAAAAAATTTAAGAATATGCTATAATCAGATGTTTTAAATCTGATTGAACAGCAGGTTTATGACCTATCGATGCACACCATTCGGCCTGAATTTGAGCATATTTATTCCTCCGAAAAAAATACTTCCCCCACCTTAAAATAAAATCAGGTATTTTAAGTTATAGGGCCATGAAATCTGTATGCAAAAAATGGCATACTGCATCTTAGTGCTTTTAAAATTGTGTGGCACTTGAAAAAAAACAGTTTTACATTGTCAAACCATTATTTTGCAGGCATGAAAATGCCCTTATTGTTTACTATAGCAGGCATACTGATTTGCCACACATGCCTATTGGCACAGCCAGGCACAGAAGTAGATTTAAAAAAACCTGAGCAATACGAAAGCCGAACCTTACCCTCTGAAAAAACAGGCAATAAAAAATTTACATTCCCCAGAAAACTCTATAACAATACAGTTACCCATTACAATTATTATTTTAATGCCATTACAAGGCTCAACGAAATTGAAGAAAGGGCCAGACAGCAGCAGCAGGAAGACTATACCCGTATGCTTCCCTTCTTTGATTTTAGTCCAGATGCTACAAGCTCAGATTCAGAATTAGATAGCGTAATTTATAAATGCCATGCCGGCATTTTATTGCATGACTTAAGAAACAGTTGGGTAGATGATCTGTATTTTGTATTGGGACGAGCCTATTATTTGAGAAAAAATTATGATTCTGCAAACATGGTTTTCAGATATGTAAACTATGCTTTTGCACCAAAAGATGATGGTTACGATATACCCATAGGCAGCAATGCCTCCAATGAAGAGCATGTATTTTCCATTGCAACAAAAGAAAAAAAAGGTATCAAAAAAATTGTATCAAAGCAGCCGCGAAGAAATGAGGATTTGCTTTGGATGGCCCGTACTTATAGCGCTTCGGATAAACCCTTTAATGCCATTGGTTTATTGCAAATACTAAAGATTGATCCATATTTTCCAGAAAGACTTCAAGGAGAATTAAATCAAAATTTTGCTTATGCCTTTTTTCAAATGGGCAACTATGACAGCGCCGGTATATTCCTACAAAAAGCAAGTGTAGAAGGTGAAAGCCTTCGTCAAAAAGCAAGAAGAGAATTTCTTGCTGCGCAATGTTTACAAGCCGCCGGTATGTGTGAGGATGCAGCAAAATCTTTTGGCAGAGCTGCTGAGCATGCTGTAGATCCATTGATGGAAATATATGCACGATTAAATATGCTCAGCTGCCCCAGCGATTCATTGTCCAATGGATCAGAAAGAGTAAGAAGCTTATTATCATTAGCACATAGAGAAAAATTTGCCACTTATCGTGGTTTAATATATTATACTGCTGCTCAAGAAGAAATGAATATGCACAACGCCAATGCAGCAATTAGCTATTTAGAAAAAAGTATTGATAACAGTATTGAAAATCCTGATCAGAAATCTAAATCTTATTATTTACTAGGCAATATTGCTTACGATGCCAATGATTTCAAGCAGGCACGCTGTGCCTATGATAGTGTCCAGCTCAACAGTCTTGTAAAGCAATCAGATCAGGATTTATTCTCAAAAAGAATTGAATCACTCAGAAAAATAACTGACAATTTTCAAGTAGTACACGATCAGGATAGCCTGCAAAATTTAGCACGCATGCCAGAAAAAGAGCGTACAGATTTTATTAGAAAAGTAGTTCGCCAAAAATTAAAAGAGCAAGGATTGCAAGAATCAGAAAATGATCCATTTGTAAATGCTGCTGTTCAGCAAACTGATAATGGTTTTCCAACCAGTCCGGATTTGAGCAATCAAAATCCATTAAACAGTAGATTCAATACCGGTGCAGGAGAATGGTATTTTAATAACGATGCACTGATAGCAAGTGGATTCAATAGCTTTGTAAATAAGTGGGGCAAAAGACCAAATATTGACAACTGGAATAGAATAGCGGAAGTAAAAAAAGCCGCTTTCGATGTAGAAAATAATCAGGATAATGGAAATCAGGAAGGAAAAAATCCTGACGGGGACAACACAAAAAATGAAGATGCGGATAATGAGGATGAAGCTAATGAAACAACATCCTCCGATATTTCTTATGATGCATTTCTTTCCAGAGTTCCACTTACAGAAGATAAGCTGAAGGCAAGTAATGCTAAAATAGCAAAAGCATTTTTTACCAATGGGCAAGTATTTGAAACCGAACTTGAAAACTATCCTGCCGCTTTGGCCATGTATGATAGCCTGGCGAAAAGAGTACCCGGTAGTAAATATGAAGAAGAAGCACTCTTCAATCAATATCATAGCAATAAACAGTTAGGGCGAAATTATAGTGCTGATTCTGCGAAAGCAGTCTTAAATACCAAATATAAAGATGGCAAATTGGCCACCACATTATCGGCTCCACCAAAAACCTCAAAATCAACGGCAGAAACAGACAAAGCCACAAAGGCTTATGAAGATATTTATGATTTATTTATTGAAGGAAAATTTGATGCTGCGCAAAAAGCAAAAACAGCAGCAGATAGTGTTTATGGAGAAAATTATTGGACTCCACAACTACTTTTTATAGAATCTGTGTACTATATATCCGAAAGACAGGATAGTGTGGCTATAGATAAACTTTCCAACTTACAGCAAAAAGCAGACGGCACACCACTATCTGAAAAAGCTGCAAGAATGATAGATGTACTTAGCCGCCGCAGCGAAATAGAGTCTTATCTTACGCAGCTACAAGTGGAGCGTTATAAAGATGATGAGCCTGCACCCATCATCAATCTTACACCAGTGCAAACTACGATTGAAAAGAAAGAAACAATACCAACAAAAGATTCAGTTATATCTAAGCCTGCCATCATTTCACAAGTGGCTAAGCAGATTGTTGACACAGCCAAAGCTGAAATAAAAACGGTGGTAAAATCCTTTTCATTTAATCCTTTAGATGGGCAATATGCCGCAGTCTTAATGGACAATGTAGCGCCTGTTTTTATAAAAGAATCCAAGAACTCCTTTGACAGGTACAATCAGGCAAATTTGTACAATCAAAAAATTACAATTACTACACAAAAAATTGATGATCGATATAGTATCGTACTGATGGGTCCTTTTAAAGATGCCGCAGATGCTACCGTATATGTGGACAAGGTAAAACCACAAGCAGCCGGCAAAATCATACCCTG
>CALAGJ010000153.1 GCA_937892395.1 uncultured Parafilimonas sp. | reverse complement strand
ACCAGCCGGTTTTTATCAATCAACTAAAATTGGTGTAATTAAATCAGTACTTCTATTAGGGTTTATTAGTTTTGGAGGCCCTGCGGGCCAAATAGCCATTATGCATGAATTTTTAGTGGATAAGAAAAAATGGATAAGCGACAAAAAATTCTTGCATGCACTAAACTATTGTATGTTATTACCCGGCCCAGAGGCACAGCAGCTTTGTGTATATACGGGTTGGTTACTCCATGGCACCATTGGTGGTGTAGCTGCAGGTTTACTTTTTATACTTCCCTCTCTTATTATCTTAGCCGGTCTTAGTTTGATATATGTATTGAGTGGAAATAACCCATGGGTCATGGCTCTATTTGATGGTTTGAAACCCGCAGTTATTGCAATTGTCCTACTTGCTTTAATTAAAATAGGAAAAAAAGCATTAACCAATTATTTTCATTACGCATTAGCGGCATCAGCTTTTATTTGTATTTTCTTTTTTAATGTACCTTTTCCTATCATTATTATTGTAGCCATTCTATTGGCATTTGTACTACAACAAGTTTATCCTGCTGTTTTACAAACAAAAAAAACGACAAAGCAAAATGATACGATCGATGAATCTAATTATTATATCAATTCAAATACGATCTCTGAAAGAAGTGGTTATAACCCAAAGCGATTTTGGATGCTTTTGTCTGTTGTAGTTGTATTATGGGCTTTGCCTTTGATTCTATTGTATTTTTTTAGTAATGATTTTTCATTCTGGAGTCAGCTGTCATTCTTTTTTACAAAAGCTGCTTTTGTGACTTTTGGTGGAGCTTATGCTGTATTGCCTTACGTAGCCCAAGTGAGTGTACAGCAATTTGCTTGGCTCAGTAAATTGCAAATGATTGATGGATTAGCGTTAGGAGAAACCACACCCGGGCCATTAATTATGATACTTGCATTTGTTGGATTTATGGCTGGCTATAATCATTTTGATCTTTCAATTGGAGCTGCCATCATTGGGTTGGTACTGACCACTTTTTATACTTTTCTACCTTCATTCCTTTTTATCTTAGCCGGTGCACCAGTTATCGAAAGAACACAGGACAATCCAAAAATAAAACAAATTTTATCCTTGGTATCCGCTGCTGTGGTGGGGGTTGTGCTGAACCTTACCATTTATTTGGCAGTTTCAGTCATTTTCAAAGAAGGAAATTTTGATGTATCACAGATACATTATGGTTGGCTTGTATGGATTATTATTTCATTGATAGCTTTATATCGCTTTAAAATAAATATGATAGCGTGGATAGGGGTTAGCGCTGTTTTTGGTCTGGCTTGGTATTATTTTACTGCTGCGGTGTAGACAGTAGAATTATTCAATGGCTTTGAGCATAAATGCGTGAATCATTTATCATCTACTTTCGATTCTATTACTGTTTGTATTGATTCAGGAATGGCAGAAAGAAAATTATAACCTGTTTTGGATTCTAATGCATCTACGGATAGTCTGTAATATTTCCAGTCTGGATTTATGCCAATATTTGTGTTGGGAATATTAATGGCTATCACTCGGGTAGTTTCATTAACCCTGTTTATATCATCGTTCCCTTTGGACAATACAACTATTACTTTCCATGTGTCCGCAGGTACAACAATCCTATCTTGGTCAATTCCATCGGCATAACCGGAAAGGCCAATGCCACCAGCACCTTGAGTGCCTGCAATCGTATATAGTTCAGCACCACCAAGTACAAGACCTCTTGCATATTCCTCCAGTGCAGCCCAGGGAAATTGGTTATTCTCCGGTGCTTGTGGAATGATATTGGTCATTAAAAATGTAGCTGAATTATTGGTAACACTATTCGTTCTATCCCCCGATGGACATAGATGCCCACGGTCAAAACCAGTTCCATTGTACAGGTTGTCTGATGCCTTGTACCAATCTTTGGGAAGCTCGGGATCTTCCCTAAAATCATTTTGTCTATCCACTGATCCAATGTCAGATGATTCTGTATGCCAACTTACCCAGTTTGCTATGGTTCGGGTGCGGCTGTAAGAAAGGCTATACTGTGCTTTTCGAAGTAAATAATTATTCTCATTTGATCCTGCATTGCTGGCATTGCCCATTAGCATATTATCATTGTCCGAAAGGACAATATCCGGATTTGTATTAGATTCTTTTTTACATGAAAAATTGATACAAATGAGGAGAACACAAAATATCAATTTACTGCATACTGCATGCATTAATTTGGGGATACGCATGCTGCAAATAACGAAGATTTTTTGTGAAATAGAGAAGGAGTATGCCGAAGAAAATACTTTATGCATTACTACACTTTCATTTTCGTACAATGTTCTCTATTGTGTCTTAACTATGGAATTGAATAGCAAAATCCTAATTGCTTTAGTACAATAAAAAAAGCGGAGAACATTCCGCTTTTAAGACTAAAAATTTATTACTGACTATTCCTGTGGTTCTAAATTAAATATTAATCCAAACCTTAAAGTATTGCTCAATGGATTTCTGGTTATACCACTACCACTTGGAGCCAAATAGGAAAAATTAAATGTCATTAAATTATAAGAAACACCAACACCTGCCGTAAAATAGCTTTGATTGCCCAACTCTTTAGTGTTTTTATAGTATCCTAATCTTGCAGAAAATTGGTCATTATAGGTATATTCTGCGCCGGCAGAAAAAGCATAAGCACTATTACTAAATGATTTAAACCAACTACCAAAAATGCTTCCATTTCTATATTCTTCTATGTTGGCATTATCTTCTGTAGTATCTCCGGTAGTTTCCGGAAAACTGGGCACCAATAATTTATTTACATCTGCTGCCAAAGATAATTTGTGTAATTCTTCAAATGTCCAAGTATAAGCCAATCCTGCTCCAAGATTTGCAGGTATATAATCTTTAGCTTGTGCATTATCTGTATAACCAATTTTACCACCAAGATTGGATAGCGTAACACCCCATGTAAGTCCTTTGCCATATTCATCAGTATTATCCCCATACACTCCAAGATCTGCTGCTACAGTTTGTCCTGCTTTGTATGTGACACCATTACTGGAAAATCCATTTGCAAGACTACTATTAATATATCTCAAAGAAACACCAATTCCAAGGTAGTCAGACAATTTTCTGCTATAGCCAAATTCCAAACTAAACTCTCTTGGTCTTCCTGTATTTAAATTTGTACCATTTTCATCAGTAAACTGTATATCTCCCAAATTAAAATACCTCAAACCGCCACTTATGGATTGCTCCTCATCTATTTGATGATATCCGGCTACAGTTGCTAAAAAAACATTTGATGCTATTTCTTTAAGCCAAGGGGTATAAGTTATGCCTATCGAAGATCGCTTAGAAGCAAATGGAGATTTGGCAGGATTCCAAAAAGTATTACTTGCATCAGGTGCAGTACCAATACCTACATCGCCCATTCCGCCTGCTCTTGCATCTGGTGATATGCGCAAAAAAGGAACAGATGTAGTTACAATATTAATGGCTCCAGTCTGTGCTTTGAGTAAAGTAGAACTGCAAAATAGGAGAGAAAGAATTACGCATCTATTGAGTACTATTTTTTTATTCATTTGAGATTGTATGCTTTATAGTTTAGTGTATTATTATAATTATAAGGTACTATTAACGCAGGCTTTAATTTTTTAGTGCGGCAAATATGAATTTTTTTATCAGCCAATCAATTTTTTATTTCTTTCAGACATTTTTATACCCACATGCATCATACAAGTAACGTAGGAATATGAAAACACCAAATCTCATTTTTTTGAAGATGAGTTTTCCCTATTTTCGCCACTTCAATTTTGAAAACACAATAATAAAAATGTATCTGCGTTTGTAGGTACTATAATAAAGAATCCAATGCTGAAATTAAGCAGACTTATATTCTATTTTTCAATCTTAGCGTTTACAATATCTTCTTGTAGTAAATCGTCCAGTAGCAGTAAAAGTAATTGGAATAAAAAAGATGGTTCCAGTAGTGTTACCGGTTGGCACTACAATGACAAATTGCAAGGTGGATATTTCGTAGCAAAACCAGAAGATGCTAAAACAGGTCCGGGGCTGGTATTTGTACAGGGTGGTACATTTACAATGGGCTCCACACAGGAAGATGTAATGGGAGATTGGAACAATGTGCCACGCAGGGTTACTGTAAATTCATTTTTTATTGATAAATCGGAAGTAGCTAATGTACACTATCGTGAATACATGTATTGGTTAGAAACCGTTTTTAGCGATCCGCAGTATGAGCAAGTGCTGAAGGCAAGCAGACCAGATACTTTGGTATGGCGTAGTGAACTTGCATACAATGAGCCTTATGTTGAATATTATTTTAGACATCCTTCCTATAATTATTATCCGGTAGTAGGTGTAACCTGGAAACAAGCAAATGATTTTTGCCTTTGGCGAACAGATAGGGTAAATGAACTCGAACTCATCAATAGAGGATATCAAAATAAGAATTTGATTAAACAAGAAATGAATGGCGGTGGTCAGGAAAATTTTGTTACAAAATCATATCTGATGGGAGAGTATCAAGGTATGCCCGGCAAGCCGAAAAAGAATCCGCTTAAAGATGCACAAGGCAGACCAAGAAATGAAGTAAAATTTGAAGATGGTATTTTATTCCCGGATTATCGTCTGCCTACCGAAGCGGAGTGGGAATATGCTGCTTTGGGTCTTATACAAGAAAATCCTGCACCTCGTCAAAGTGAAAAGAAACGTGGAGAAGAACTTATTGCCAATAAGCAGATCTATGCCTGGAAAAATGAAGGTTATGATAACCTTAGATATACTAAAAAAGGAAGTATGCAAGGTGCCATGCTTGCAAACTTTAAAAGAGGAAATGGAGACTATATGGGTACCGCAGGTGGTTTGAATGACCGCTCAGCTATACCGGCAAAAGTTGAAAGCTTTTTCCCCAATGCTTACGGCCTATATAATATGAGTGGAAACGTGAGTGAGTGGGTTTCGGATGTGTATCGTCCTACCACAGGTCAAGAAATGGACGACCTCAATAGCTATAGAGGAAATGAATTTAAGCAAGTAGATATGAGTGGTGGTCAGGGCAATTTGAGAGATGATTTAGGTAGAATAAAAATGACTGCGGAGAATGATAGCGTTTTAGCAAATCGTACCAACTACCAACGCTCTTATGCCATCAACTATTTAGATGGAGATAGTTTAAGTAAATCATTTTATGGTTATGGTGTTACCACTTTAATTAGTGATAAAAGCCGTGTTATAAAAGGTGGCAGTTGGATGGATATGCCTTACTGGCTTAGCCCCGGCACTCGTAGGTTTATGGAAGAAAACATGAGTAGTAGCTCTATAGGTTTCCGTTGTGCTATGACCCATTTTGGTGCCACAGAAGGTACAAGTAATAAAATCGGCACAGGAAATTTCTTCCCAAAACGTCGTCAAAAAAGATAAGATAAGGTTTGGTAAAATAGAAAAAGTCCCGCTCTGTCAAAAGGCGGGATTTTTTATTTTCACAACAAATTCCAACTACCTACATTTTTTATCTATCACTACTATAGCTCAATTTCATACTTTTGCCCAATAAATAATTTAGAATGTCCACAATTTCAAAGAACATTGATTTTTCCCTAAAGTATAAAGTAGCAGATATTAGTCTTGCAGAATGGGGTCGCAAAGAAATAAGACTTGCTGAGGCTGAAATGCCGGGTTTAATGGCACTAAGAGAGGAATATGGTCAAAGCCAGCCTTTAAAAGGAGCAAGAGTAGCAGGTTGTTTACACATGACTATACAAACTGCTGTGCTCATTGAAACCCTTGTAGCACTGGGTGCAGAAGTAAAATGGAGCAGTTGTAATATTTTCTCTACACAAGATCATGCTGCAGCAGCAATAGCCGCTGCCGGTATTGGCGTTTTTGCCTGGAAAGGTCAAACCATAGAGGAAGCTGATTGGTGTATAGAGCAAACCCTCTTCTTTGGAGGTGCTGACCGTAGTTTGAATATGATTTTAGATGATGGTGGCGATCTTACCAATATCGTTTTAGATAAATATCCAGAGCTGGTGCAGCATATTAGAGGGCTGAGTGAAGAAACAACAACAGGGGTACACCGTTTGTATGAGCGCATGGTAAATGGTACTTTACCAATACCGGCATTTAATGTGAATGATAGTGTTACAAAAAGTAAATTTGATAATAAATATGGTTGTAAGGAAAGCTTAGTGGATGCCATTCGCAGAGCCACAGATATTATGCTTGCAGGCAAGGTGGCAGTAGTAGGTGGTTATGGTGATGTAGGTAAAGGTTCCGCAGCTTCATTAAGAGGTGCTGGTTGCCGTGTAATTGTAACCGAAATTGACCCTATTTGTGCACTACAAGCTGCTATGGATGGATTTGCTGTTAAGAAAATGGCAGATGCAGTAAAAGAAGCAGATATTGTTGTAACGGCATCAGGCTGTAGAGATTTAATTACAGAAAAACACTTTCGTAGTATGAAGGACAAAGCCATTGTATGTAATATCGGTCATTTTGATATTGAAATAGATATGGCTTGGTTAAACCAGTCTTATGGTCATACAAAAGATACCATTAAACCACAAGTTGATCTATACAATATTGAAGGAAATGAAATCATTGTATTGGCAGAAGGAAGATTGGTCAATTTAGGCTGTGCCACAGGTCATCCAAGTTTTGTAATGAGTAATTCCTTTACCAATCAAGTGCTTGCTCAAATTGAACTATGGCTCAATCATACAAATTATGCAAATCAGGTGTACGTACTACCAAAGCATCTTGATGAAAAAGTAGCTTCCTTACATCTTGCTAAAATTGGGGTAGAGTTGGATGAACTTTCTACTGAGCAAGCTGCTTATCTCGGCATACCGGTAGCAGGGCCATTTAAAACAGATCAGTACAGGTATTAATTTTTAAGTGTAGAATAATTAAATTAGGAATGGTGTTTATGCCGTTCCTTTTTTTTGCTCCCTTCGGGAAATGAGCACTCGTAGTGAAGCGTTTCCAATAATTCAGAAATATTATTTTCAAATGTCAATACTATCAATATCTGAGCTAAGTATGTA
Organism: uncultured Parafilimonas sp.; assembly: GCA_937892395.1. Lineage (GTDB taxonomy): Bacteria > Bacteroidota > Bacteroidia > Chitinophagales > Chitinophagaceae > CALAGJ01. The sequence goes on along the minus strand of CALAGJ010000153.1, from coordinate 7,223 downwards.
TAAAAAAAGCATCATTTCACTTAGATAAATCTCCATCAAAAAATAGGGGCTCCTGAAATTTTACTTTTTATTTTTTTGATATATGCCAATCATGAATAAACCTATCTTCACGCCACTAAAAATTTATGTCAAAATTTATACTTTCATTAGACCAAGGTACTACAAGTAGTAGAGCCATAGTTTTTAATCATGATGGGGATATTGTGTCTATAGCCCAAAAAGAATTTACACAGATATTTCCACAACCGGCATGGGTAGAGCATGATCCCGAAGAAATATGGAGTACCCAAATTGGTGTAGCAGCAGAAGCCATTACAAAAGCAGGAGCATCTCCGGCAGATATTGCCGCCATTGGTATTACAAATCAAAGAGAAACAACAGTAGTATGGCATAGGCATACGGGCAAACCTATTTATAATGCAATTGTGTGGCAGGATAGACGCACAGCTGCAATCTGCGATGGACTCAAAGCAAAAGGATCTGCCAAAATGATTCAGGATAAAACAGGCCTTGTAACTGATGCCTATTTTAGTGGCACCAAGCTCCAATGGATACTGAACAATGTGCCTCATGCACGCACTCAAGCAGATGCGGGTGAGCTATGTTTTGGAACTATTGATAGTTGGTTGCTTTGGAAACTAACCAATGGTCAAGTACATGCAACTGATGTTACCAATGCCAGCCGTACAATGTTGTATAATATTCATACCCTCCAGTGGGATGATGAATTGTTGCGGCTGTTGACGATTCCAAAATCCATGATGCCTGAGGTAAGAAGCAGCAGTGAAATTTATGGTTATACCCAAACCGGGCTCACCGGAGCACAAATACCTATTGCTGGCATAGCCGGAGATCAGCAGGCGGCACTTTTTGGACAGATTTGTATAGAACCCGGTCACGTAAAAAATACTTATGGCACCGGCTGCTTTATGCTGATGCAAACGGGCACTACGCCTGTGTCTTCATCCAATAATTTGCTCACTACCATTGCCTGGCAATTAGATGGCACCACCTATTATGCTTTAGAAGGTAGTGTTTTTATTGGAGGCGCAGTGGTGCAATGGCTCAGAGACGGTTTAAAGTTGATTAGACATTCACCAGAGGTGCAAAATCTTGCTTCCTCTTGTACAGATACGGGTGGCGTATACATGGTTCCCGCATTTGCAGGTATGGGTGCACCCTACTGGAATCAGGATGCTAGGGGGATGATTTGTGGCATTACCAGAGGTACAACTGATGCACAAATAGCAAGGGCTGCATTAGAGAGTATTGGCTGGCAATGTTATGATTTGATACAAGCCATGCAAGCAGACAGTGGTTTATCCATTAAAGAACTGAAAGTAGATGGTGGTGCATCTACGAATGATATGCTGATGCAATTTCAAAGTGATATTTTAAATACAACTGTTACCAGACCGGTCATTACTGAAACTACTGCACTGGGTGCGGCCTTGCTGGCCGGATTGGCTGTAAAATTCTGGCCCTCCATAAATGATGTAAAACAACAATGGCAAGTACAAAAAACATTTGCTCCCACAATGAATGATGCTGATAGGTCAAATAAGAAAGCAGGGTGGGAGAGAGCTATCAAAGCAGCTTTGCATTGGTCAGAGATTGGATAAATGACAGAAAAAAATGGAAAATGTATTTCAGAAAACTGTTCCAAAATTTTATTTCCTACAAATTTTATAGATTTTATTGGAATTGAATATTGAACGCTTAAATTTGCACCAATTTTAAACATTCAAGATAATAAAATGGAAGTAGTTAGAAACATTGTATGGCATAATGCTACGATTGCTAAAACAGACAGGCATCGGATGAACAATCACAAAAGTGCAATTTTATGGTACACTGGTTTAAGTGGTGCCGGTAAATCAACATTGGCCAATAAGGTAGAAGAAAAGTTATTTGAAAGAGGCCTGCACACTTACGTTTTAGATGGCGATAATGTACGTCATGGATTAAACAAAGGACTTGGTTTTTCTGCTGATGATCGCAAAGAAAATATTCGCCGTATAGGTGAAGTTGCAAAGCTTTTTGTGGATGGTGGTGTTATTGTTTCTACTGCTTTTGTATCTCCTTATCGTGCAGATAGAGATATGGTACGTGAAATGGTAGAGCAGGGAGAATTTATTGAAATATTTGTAGCAGCTTCTTTAGATGTATGCGAAAGCCGCGACCCTAAAGGATTATACAAAAAAGCACGTGCCGGAGAAATCAAAAACTTTACTGGTATTGATGATCCTTATGAAGCTCCAGATGCTCCTGAAATGTCTATTGATACAGGTGCCAAAAGCTTAGAAGAGTGTGCCGCAGAAATCATGAACTACTTAGAAAATCATGGTTACATTGATAAAGTGTCTGAATAATTTTTTAACTACTAAATAAATATATATAATGATAGCAGCTCATGGTGGTACTTTAGTAAATCGTATTGCTACAGGTGCCCGCAAAGCAGAATTAGAAGAAAAAGCAAAAGGCCTTTTTCAATTAACCATTGAAGACCGTTATGGTGCAGATGTGGAAATGATAGCTATTGGTGCATTTAGTCCATTAACAGGTTTTATGGGTAAGGCTGATAGCGAAAGCGCCATTGAAAATATGACGCTTACTAATGGTTTAGCATGGGGTATTCCAATTCTTTTGCCTGCCGGCGATCAATTTGATGCCATCGAAACAGGTAAAGAAATTGCCCTACTAAATCCAGAAGGAAATGTACTGGCTATAATGACAGTAGAAGAAAAATTTGAATTAGAATTGGACAATTTAGCTGCCAAATGTTTTGGTACTACTGAGTCTGCTCACCCCGGTGTAGCGGCAATACAGCGTGGAGGCAATCGTTATATTGCAGGTCCACTTGAAATGGTAAACCGCCCCCTACGCAAAGAAGATATAGCCAACCATTATTTCATTGATCCGGTAGATACCCGTGCTGAATTTGAAAAAAGAGGCTGGAATACAATCGTAGCTTTTCAAACAAGAAACCCTATACACCGTGCACACGAATATTTGATCAAATGTGCACAGGAAACAGTGGATGGTGCTTTAATACATCCAATTGTTGGTGAAACAAAGAGTGATGATATACCTGCTCCTGTTCGTATGAAATGTTATGATGCCTTAATTAATGGTTACTTCAATCAAGACAACACAATGCTGAGTGTATTGCCCACAGCAATGCGTTATGCTGGTCCAAGAGAAGCAATCAATCATACCATCATCCGTAAAAACTATGGTTGCACACACATGATTATTGGTCGTGACCATGCAGGTGTAGGAAGCTACTATGGCACTTATGATGCACAGGTTTTGATGGATAAAGTGGGCCCAAGCATTGGCGTACAAATACTGAAATTTGAAAACACTTTTTGGTGTGTAAATACAAACAGTATGGCCAGTAGCAAAACTGCTCCAAAAAACCCTGAAATGGTTAGCCTAAGTGGTACTAAAGTACGTGAAATGCTTCGTGATGGCATCCGTCCTCCACAGGAGTTTAGCCGTGCCGAAGTAGCTGATATTTTGATTTCATGGGCTACAGAAAAAGTATAATATAGCTACAGCATAATTCCTGATAACAGGAATATGAAAGCCCCGCCATCGGCGGGGTTTTTTAATGTACTGCTTTACTCTTATTACTGCCAGGTTTTAAAATTAGAAATGTTTATACATCCAAAAAACAATCAGTTTAAGCCTTTGAGAAAATTCGAGTGACCCATTCTTGCCATCAATAAAATAAAGTATAAAGTTAAACTGTATTTTACGGAGTTTTTCACCACAAACTCAACTGAAAAATTGAAAAAAATCAAATAGATTTTATAAAAACAAGCACAATTTATTTACATGAATACATTTGCCTAAAAATACAATGACAGAAATCATCAATACCTCTTCAGCTGCAAAACCTCTGGGTGCGTATCCCCATGCACGTAGGGTGGGCAATCTTTTGTTTTTATCGGGCATTGGGAGTAGGAGCCCTGTTGATAATAAAATACCGGGCCTTAAATTAGACGATGCCGGAAACATTGTAAGTTATGATATTGAAGCAGAATGTAAACAAGTATTTGCCAATGTAAAAGCAGTATTGGAAGCAAGCGGAAGTAGTTGGCAACAGATGGTGGACGTAACTGTTTTTCTTACTAATATGCAAAAAGATTTTCCTGCTTACAATAAAATTTATGGAGAATATTTTTCGACCGTACAAGCCTGTAGAACAACAGTAGAAATAAAAAGCCTCCCTACGCCTATTGCCATTGAGCTTAAAGTAATAGCCACAATTGGTATTTGATTAATGCATTTGCCTTGTTTGCTCCATTAGCATGGATACTGCCTTATTGCCGACTTCGCCCAATTGAATACTGAAGTCATTTACGTATAAATCAATATGCTGTTTCATGACTGCGGCATTCATTTCCTGTGCATGTTGTTGTACATAATTGCTGAGCTGTGGATAATGATATTGCCACGCATGCTTGATACTTTTTGCTATTGCTTTATCTATACTTTGAACTAAATCTGACGGTAGTGTTTGCTTTGCCACTATACCTCCTAAGGGTATGGGCAAACCTGTGGCTGATTCCCAATATTGCCCCAAGTCTTTAATCAAAACCAATCCTTTTTCTCGATAAGTAAATCTGTTTTCATGTATAATTACACCTGCATCTACACTGCCACTGAGTACTGCGTTTTCTATGGCGTTAAAAGGCATGAAAACCTTTTCTACATTGCGCTGATGAGCAAAATTAAAAAGAAAATGTGCGGTAGTGTTTTTGCCCGGCAGGGCAATGGATGGTCTTGATATATGAGCCCAATTTGTTTGTAAACAATCCGGTGTGGTAATCAATAATGGTCCCACACCTTTTCCTAATGCACCTCCGCTTTGTAGTAATTGATAATATGATTGTAGCATAGGCCACACACCATAACTGATTTTTGTAATATCAAGTTTGCCGGCCAATGCCCATTCATTTAAAGTTTGCACATCTTCTAAATGAGGCTCGAATGTGATGTTGTCTATACTAATATCCCCATGAAGCAGCGCATCAAAAATAAATGTATCATTAGGGCAAGGGGATATACCAATACTTAGTTTCATTAGATTTATTTTGAAAGCTGCTCCACCAGTTTTAAAATGTTTGTCTGTACCGAAGCCAGTGCCAAGGGTATATTCCAGTTGTCCTTATTTCGATCACCCACCATATTGCTGATGCCCCTCATTTGCAGAAATGGTATTTTATATTTTAAACAGGTGTAATGCAATGCTGCACCTTCCATAGATTCTATGTCTCCGTTGTACTCATTGCGCAGCAAATTAATTGTTGCTTTATCTGTGCTGATTTGATTTACCGTAACACCATGTGTATTTGGCATACCCAAAAATTGGTAATCATGAATGTATGGATTTGAAAGTTTTTTATACTGATAGATGTCATTTGTATCATTCATTAATCCTAAATCGAATAGATCTTTCCAACTATTATTTTCTTGTACGCCCATATCTCCAAGTACCTCATCTGCCACTAAAACTGTACTGCCAATACTATAGTCACCAATGAAGCTGCCTGCTATGCCAACTTGTACAATAAGATCGGGTTTTTGTAGTAAGCATATTTCTGCAATACCAACGGCACTATGCAGTAAGCCTACACCATGCAATGCAAAATAAATACTTAAATTCTGCTGCTCTTTACTGAATTTTAATACATCATTACTTTGTATTTGCTCTAATTCTATTTGGGTGGCTGCACAAATAACTAATTGCATGGCGGTAAAGTAAGTTTAATTTTTTTACTTTTGCATCTGACTACCCCAAATAATGAGTAATAAAAAGATAGAACTTGAAATAGTAGCATTGTCCCATAGTATAACCCAAACACACTCTTACGCAGTAGTGCTGGGCGAAGTAAACGGACTAAGAAGACTACCCATAGTAATCGGAGGATTTGAAGCACAGGCCATAGCAGTGGCATTGGAGCGGATGCAACCCAGCCGGCCACTTACCCACGACTTGATTAAAAACTTCATGCATGCTTATAATGTAGAACTGATGGAAATTGTAATCAATGATCTGCAAGAGGGTATATTCTATAGCAGGTTGGTATGCATTAATGAACACGATACTGTTGAGATAGACAGTAGAACCAGTGATGCATTGGCACTGGCCGTTCGGTTTGGCTGCCCCATTTATACGTATGAGAATATTTTGGACAGTGCGGGTATTTTGATGGAGGATGATGATAAGAAAAAGAAGAAAACCGAAATTCCGGTTGAAGAAATTGTATCTTCTGCTGGCTACTCGGAGTTAGCTACGCTCAATGTAGATGATCTGCAAAAACTGCTGAATGAAGTATTGGAGCAGGAAGATTATTTGAAAGCAATTGCCATCAGAGATGAAATCAATCGTAGGAAATAATCCTTATAAACCTTGATGCCTACTCATTTTATCTATTGTGATTGTATTTCCAAATTGTAAAATTAATATCGGCCTATACGTTACGGCCAAAAGACCAGATGGTTATCATGATATAGCCACTGTATTTCATCCCGTGGATTTATTTGACGTATTGGAGCTCATTCCCCGAAGGGATAAAAAAGTTGTTTTACATCCATCTGGTATTGTATTGCCGGGTGTGGATACGGATAATTTATGCATAAAAGCCTGGCAGCTACTCCATGATACTTATGATGCAGTAAAAGGTGCAGATATCTACCTACACAAAGCCATACCTATGGGTGCAGGACTTGGTGGCGGTAGTGCGGATGGTGCTTTTATGCTTAGCACAATGAATGCCTTGTGTCAACTTAATTTATCTGATGAACAACTTATGCATTATGCTTTGATGCTGGGCAGCGATTGTCCTTTTTTTATTATTAATAAACCCTGCTATGCTACGGGCCGTGGAGAGTTATTGGAAGGAATTGATATACAACTAACCGGTTATAAAATTGTAATTGTCAATCCCGGCATTCATGTAAATACCGGCTGGGCATTTTCACGGATCACTCCGGCTGAGCCCAAAAAAAATATAAAGGCAATTATTACACAACCCATAGCAACCTGGAAAGCTGAATTAATAAATGATTTTGAAAATCCTGTTTTTGAAAAATATCCGGCAATAAAAAATATAAAAGAAGAGCTGTACAGCAAGGGAGCAGCTTATGCAGCCATGAGTGGCAGCGGCAGTACTGTATATGGTGTTTTTGAAAAGGAAATCTCCTTATCT